>UQYK01000008.1 GCA_900545285.1 uncultured Ruminococcus sp. | reverse complement strand
ACTCCTACGGAAAGGATCTGGAAACGCCGGTTTCCTTTGCCTGGCTGCTCCGGCAGGTGGAGGCAATTCCCGGTGATTTTGTCATCCGGTTTCTGTCCTCTCACCCAAAGGATGCTACCAAGGAACTGCTGGACACCATTCTGGACAGCAAGAAGATTGGTCACCATCTCCATCTGCCGGTACAGTGCGGCAGCGATGCCGTCTTAAAACGGATGAACCGGCACTATACCATTGCGCAGTACCTGGAAATTGTGGAGTATCTGCGCCGGCGGGATCCGGGATTTTCCCTGACCACAGACCTGATTGTCGGTTTTCCGGATGAAACAGAAGCGGATTTTCAGGGGACGCTGGATCTCATCCGCCGGGTACAGTACGACAATTTGTATACATTTATTTATTCCAAGCGCCGGGGGACAAAGGCGGCCGAAATGGAAGACCATACGCCGCCGGAAGAAAAAAAGAAACGGATGGAGCGCCTGTTGTCCTTGCAGCGGGAGATCGCCTCGGCGCATTATCAGCGGTTTCTGGGAAAAAACATGCGCGTCCTGGTAGAAGGCGAAAGCAAGCGGAAGGGCTATCTCATGGGAAAGGACAACGCGTTTATCATTGCGGAGTTCCCGGGGGATCCGTCCTTGATCGGACAGTTCGTCACCATAACCGTAACGGAAACACATAACTGGGCAGTAGAAGGTGTCCTGGTACAGGAGGAAACAACATGCAGGAAGTAGAAGCAGCAGCACGCGCCCTGGGAAAAGCCATCCAGGCAGATCCGCGGTATCAGGCATACCACGCAGCCAAAAAAGCCAATGACGCAGACGAAGCCTTGCAGCAGGAAATTCAGGAATTCAATCTAAAGCGGATGTCCTATCAGCGGGAAACCGAGCGTCTGGCGGAGCAGCAGAATCCGGAACGGATTCAGAAGCTGGAACAAAAAATCCAGGAACTGTACCTGTCCATCAACGCCAATGCCAATATGGCTGCATTTGAAGCGGCAAAGCAGGCAATGGACGGCATGATGCAGGAGGTAGACATGATTCTGACCCTGTGTGCCAACGGAGAAGATCCGGACACCTGTCACCCGGACTTGTCCGCCTGCACCGGCAACTGTGCTTCCTGCGGCGGCGGATGCCACTGAGCGATAAAAAGTACCAATCAGCGGAGAGGAGTGCATCAATGTGAATCTGGCAGATGTTCCGAAGGAAAAGCTGTCACCGGGCATGCGGCAGTATGCAGATTTAAAAGAAAAATATCAGGACTGTATCTTGTTCTTCCGTTTGGGAGACTTTTATGAGATGTTCTTTGAGGATGCGATTTTAGTGTCCCGGGAGCTGGAACTGACCCTGACCGGAAAGGAATGCGGACTGGAAGAGCGCGCCCCTATGTGCGGCGTACCGTATCACAGCGTAGATCTGTACTTGAAGCGCCTGATTGACCGGGGCTATAAAATCGCAATCTGTGAGCAGCTGACAGATCCGGCACTCAGCAAGGGACTGGTGGAACGGGATGTTATCCGGATTGTAACACCGGGTACCCTGATTGACAGCACCATGCTGGAGGATGATTCCAACAACTACATCTGCTGTTTGTACTATGGCAATGACGGTTCCTGCGCCCTGTGCTTTGCGGATATTTCTACAGGAGAAATGTCTCTGGCCGTTCCGCAGGAAACCAGTGATCTCACAGTACGAATTATCGATCTGCTGTCCCGGTATATGCCGGCAGAACTGATTCTCAACAGCCAGGCTATGTCCTTGAAATCCGTGATGGATTTCATCCGGGTACGGCTCCAGTGCACTGTGACTGTCCGGGAGGATACCTGCTTCGATCTGGAGCAGGGGAGAGGGACGCTGTGTGAACAGTTTGGTGTGTCATCTCTGGAACTGTTGGGCATCTCAGAGGATGGCGCAGATGCCTGCGCGGCATGCGGCATGCTGGATTATATCCGTGAAACGCAAAAGCGGAATATTTCCCGGTTTCTGTCCATTTCTGTGACAGATGCCGAAGAGGCCATGGGCATGGGGCTGAACACACGGCGGAATCTGGAACTGACTGAGACACTGCGGAACAAAACCCGAAAAGGCTCCCTGCTCTGGCTGCTGGACAGCGCCCGCACCGCAATGGGAAAGCGCATGCTGAAAACCTGGATTGAACAGCCTCTGATTCAGCCGGTGAAAATTATGGCGCGTCTGGACGCGGTAGAAGCCCTGATGCAAAACAGTGTGTGCCTGATGGAAATACGGGATTTGCTGGATCATGTGTATGACCTGGAGCGTCTCATGACCCGTGTCATGTACCAGAAGGCAACGCCCCGAGATCTCAAGGCGCTTTCCATGACGGCACAGCAACTTCCAGCACTCAAGCAGGAACTGCAAAAGCTGGCAGATTCCCGTCTGCTCCGTTCCCTGGAACAGCAGATCTCTCCGCTGGAGCGCGTTTCCACTCTGGTGGAAAATGCCATTGTGGACGAACCGCCCCTGACGCTGAAAGACGGCGGCGTGATTAAGGACGGCTTCCAGGAGGAGCTGGATCGCCAGCGCCGGATTATGAACGGCGGCGCACAGATCATTGAGGAAATTGTCCAGCGGGAACGGGAACGCACCGGCATCAAGGGGCTGAAAATCGGCTATAACCGGGTGTTTGGCTACTATATCGAAGTCACACGGTCTTACTTTGATCTGGTGCCTGCGGACTATATCCGCAAGCAGACACTGGCCAACAGCGAACGCTACATTACAGAAGAACTGAAAAAGGTGGAAAATGAAATCCTGGGCGCAAAGGATCGGGTACTACGCCTGGAAGAGGGCATTTTCAACGAAGTCCGTGACTGCATCGGCGCAATGCTGAAGAGTGTCCAGGAGACGGCTGCTGCGGTAGCACAGGTGGATGTACTGGCCTCCTTTGCCAATGTTGCATTGGAAAACGCCTATACCAAGCCGGAAATCTCTGTGGACGGCAGTATTCAGATTACCGCCGGACGGCATCCGGTAGTAGAGCGCATGCTGACAGAAGAAGTGTTTGTCCCTAATGACACCTATCTGGATACCAAGGCGCAGCGCCTGCTGGTAATTACCGGCCCCAATATGTCCGGTAAGTCCACCTATATGCGCCAGGTTGCCCTGATTACTCTGATGGCGCAGATTGGTTCCTTTGTCCCGGCAGAGTATGCAAAAATTTCTGTGGTTGATCAGATTTTCACCCGTATCGGCGCATCAGATGATCTGACCGCAGGAGAGAGTACTTTTATGGTGGAGATGAAGGAAGTCTCGGATATCCTGTGCCACGCCACAAGAAACAGTCTGGTAATTCTGGATGAAGTGGGACGGGGCACTTCTACATTTGACGGTGTCAGCATTGCCCGTGCAGTTGCCGAGTACATCAGTAGCCGGAAGATCGGCTGTAAAACCCTGTTTGCTACCCATTATCACGAATTGCTGGATCTGGAACAGGAACTGGACGGCGTGAAGAATTACAGTGTTGCCGTGAAAAAACACAGCGATTCCATCCGGTTCTTGCGTAAAATTGTACCGGGCGGCGTGGATGACAGCTATGGCATTGCCGTGGCAAAGCTGGCCGGACTGCCCGATCAGGTGGTAAAGCGTGCCAACCAGCTCCTGGCTGAAATGGAAAGAGAGGCCGCTTCGGACACACCGAAAAAATCAGTGCAAAGCGGCCAGATCAGCTTCGCATCCATGCAGAAGGAACGGGTTTTGTCGGCGCTGCAAAAGACAAATTTAGAAGAACTGAGTGATGCAGAGTGCCGGGAGCTTCTGGCAGATCTGACAGCCATGCTCTCCTAAAGCGCAATATAAAAACTTGTCTTCACAAGCGTATACATGTGTCTTATGAGGACAGGTTCTAAGCGAAAAAAAACTGCGGCAGGTGATTGGCCGCTTAGAAAGAAGGTGCACAACATGCCGCATATTACAGTTTTGAAAAAGGAAGTATCGGAGCTGATCGCTGCCGGTGAGGTGATTGAGCGTCCGGCTTCTGTAATCAAAGAATTGGTGGAAAACGCCATTGATGCAGGTGCAAAACATATTACCGTGGAGATTCAGCACGGCGGAACAACCTTTATGCGGATTGTGGATGACGGCTGCGGCATGGCACCGGAGGAAGTTCCTACCGCGTTCCTGCGGCATGCAACCAGCAAGATTACCCGAAAGGAAGATCTGGACCGCATCTTTACCCTGGGATTCCGGGGGGAAGCGCTGGCTTCCGTTGCTGCGGTATCAAAGGTTTCTATCCTCACCAAACGCCGGGAGGATGCCTACGGCACCAGCTTTCAGATTGCCGGCAGTGTGCCGGGAAAAACGGAACAGACCGGCTGTCCGGACGGAACTACGCTGATTATCCGGGATTTGTTCTATAACGTTCCGGTGCGTCAGAAATTCATGAAACGAGATGTGACAGAAGCAAATGCCGTGAGCCAGATCGTGCAGAAAATCGCCCTGTCTCATCCGGAAATCGCCTTTCGCATGATTCGGGACAACCGGACGGAATTCCGTACAGACGGAAGCGGCGACCTTTATGCGGCAGTCTATGCAGTCTGCGGCAAGGAATTTGCCCATGACCTGGTTCCTGTATCCTATGAAGACGGCATGAACCGGGTGCATGGCTTTGCCGGAAAGCCGCTGTATGCCCGTTCCAGCCGCTCCTATCAGTACTTTTTCCTGAACGGGCGCTATGTTCGCTCCCGGCAGTGCAGCGTGGCACTGGAAAACGCCTATCAGAATTTGATTATGACCGGAAAGTTTCCCACCTGTATTCTGATGCTGGAGGTGCCGCCGTCACAGGTGGATGTCAATATTCACCCCACCAAAGCAGAGGTGCGTTTTTCCAACGAAAAGGCCGTTATGGACAGCCTGTTCTTTGCGGTGAAGAACGCTCTGATGCAAAACGGTCTGATTTACGAGTTCCAGATGGAGCATGTGCCCCAGCGGGACTGGACTGCGCCGCTTCCATCGCAGGAGCCGCAGTTTGTGCAGCCGGCACTCCCGGCAGCAGAGTCGGAACCGGAAGTGCTGACACCGCCCAGTACACCTGCTTTCCCGAAACCGTCTTTGAGAGAAACGCCGTCTCCGCTGACTGCGGTGCAGACTGCAATTTCTGTTGCACCTGTTGTGGAAAAACCGACTGTTTCTGCTCCGGCGCTGCCGTCTGAACTGAAATCAGCGCCGCTTTCTCCGTCGTCCACTGCTTTGTCTCCCATGGAACCGGAACCAGAGACGGAAGCACCTGAGGCTGACCTGCCGGAAGGGGACTTTCAGTTTATTAACCGCCAGGCGTTTCTCCCTCCGAAAAAGGAACCGGAAGCCCCCAGGCTGCCGGAGCAGAAGCCTCAGGGGAGACCGCGAGTAATCGGAGAGATTTTTCAGAATTACATTCTTGCGGAAACATTGGATCCGGAACAGCTGCTGATCTTTGATAAGCATGCGGCGCATGAACGGGTGCGTTTTGAACAGCTTCGCTCCGGCGCTGCAAAACAAACCAGTCAGATGCTGCTGCGGTGCGGCGAAACCCTGCTGTCCATGGAGGAATTTTCCGCAGTGCAGGAGAATCTGGCGCTTCTGGAAAATATGGGATTTTCCTTTGACTGCTCGGATCCGCCCCGGCTTCGCACCACGGCGGTGCCCTCCTTTGTCCTGCCCCTGAACCTAGATGATATTGTGACTGAGATTGCTCACAACCTGGTTCTGGGAAAACGGGATCCCCAGGTGCATCATCTGGACGATGCGCTGCACTCCATCGCCTGCAAGTCGGCAATCCGCTCCGGCGATCACAACGATTTGCAGGAGCTGCAAAAGCTGGCAGACGAGGTGTGGGAGAACGAGGCGATCCGCCACTGTCCCCACGGCCGCCCTGTGATGTTCGTCATACGAAAATATGACCTGGAAAAACAGTTTCGGAGGAAATAGCCATGACAACAGAGGAAAAAATTCCGGTTCTGGCAGTTGTGGGGCCAACCGCTTCCGGAAAGACAGGATTGGGTGTGATGCTGGCACAGCAGTACCGCGGCGAGGTGATTTCTGCAGATTCCATGCAGATTTATGAAGAACTGGATATCGCCACGGCAAAACCCACACCCGAAGAACAGCAGGGGATTCCCCATCACCTGATTGGCTGTGTTCCCATGGAGCAGTCATTCAGCGTGGCAGATTACTTGTCCCTGGCAAAGCCAGTGATTCGGGAGGTTTATGACCGGCGGCATTTGCCGGTTGTGGTGGGCGGAACCGGGCTGTATATCTCTTCGCTGCTGTCTAATGTACAGCTTGCCCCCACAAAGCAGGATCCGGCACTTCGGGAAGAATTGCTGGCCTATGCCAACGCAAATGGAAACGAGGCGCTTCACGCCAGGCTGAAACAGCTGGATCCGGAAGCGGCGGCAGAGATTCACCCCAATAATCTGGTGCGGGTCATCCGGGCGCTGGAGGTCTGTCTCAGTACGGGAAAAACCTTTACCGCCTGCAAAGCGGAAAGCCATACCATCCCCAGCCCTTATGATTCCGTGATTATCGGCCTTACCTTTTCCGATCGTTCGATTCTCTATGATCGCATCAATGCGCGCGTAGATCAGATGGTAGAGGCAGGCATGGTAGAGGAGGCTTATCAGGTTTATCAGAACTGTACGCTCCGGACGGTTGCCCATGCAATCGGCTATAAGGAACTGATTCCGTATTTCGAAAATCAAATGCCCCTGGACAGCTGCATTGAGAAAATCAAGCAGGAAACCCGGCGATATGCCAAGCGGCAGTTGACATGGTTTCGCAAAAATGACGCGGTTCAGTGGATAATTCTCGACAGATTCGACAAGAAACAAGAAATTTTGGAAAAATGTCAAAAAATTATAGCCAAGTCCGATTTAATGTGCTATAATATAGATTGAACCTTCCGAACCAAATACATGGTTTAGTCAAAGGAGATCATAAACATGAATAAAGGAATAAATTTACAGGACGTATTTCTCAATCAGGTGAGAAAAGAAAAAATCGGCGTAACGATTTTTCTGACAAACGGCTATCAGTTCCGGGGTTCTGTCAAGGGATTTGACAATTATGTTGTCATTCTGGAATGCGAGGGAAAGCAGAATCTGGTGTACAAGCACGCCATTTCTACTATTGTGCCGACCTATCCGATCTCGATTCTGGATGCCGGCGAAAGAAACTAATCTGGTGATGTAGTATGGTAACAAATTCCAGCAATAAAATGACAAATATTCTGCTGGTGCTGCTTTCTGTATCGGTAATCGCAACAATTGGTACGATCCTATACCATTTTGTGGATACCAGTTATCAGACCGAAACGGCAATCCGTGCTACCGCAGATGAGTCCAAAATTTTTGATGGCGTGTATGTCCGGAATGAAACTGTCCTGACATACAGCGGCAGCGGTGCAGTCAGCTATCAGGTGCCGGATGGCGGAAAAATTGCCTCCGGGGATGTGATTGCTGAAGTTTATCCGGACGAATCGGCCATTGAAAGTCAGCAAAAAATAGACGCACTCCAGGAAAAATTGGATGTACTGGAGCGCATCTCCAATCCCGGTACGCTGGAACAGGCGCAGCCGGCAGACCTTTCCCGGCAGATCACACAGTATTATAAAGAAGCTGTGGGGTATAAGGATCAGATGAATTTGACCAGTGCAAAAGAGGCGGAACAGCAGTTTCTGGAAGCCTACAGCACCTATCAGATTGTCATCAGCAAGGGCAGCATCTCCTTTGCCGATCAGATTTCTTCCCTGAATTCTGAAATTGCTGATCTGAAGGCCGGACAGAGTGCTCCGGTGGGAACAGTGACATCGGATGCATCGGCTTATTTTGTCAGCCATGTAGATGGCTACGAGACCACATTTTCTGCGCAGCATCTGGATGAAGTGACGCCGGAAGAGCTCAGCCAGGCAATTGCCAGCCCCACCAAGCCGAATCAGACGGAAGATCTGGGGCAGAGCAATGTGATTGGAAAATCTATTGCAGAATATGGCTGGTATATGATGGGAATGATCGATAACAAGGATCAGAAGTATCAGGTGGGAGATCAGGTGACCATTCGTTTGCTGAATGCTTCTGCTGAAGCACCGGCGACCATCCAGGAACTGCGCACGGTGGAAAACAGTGATCAGGTAATGGTTGTGCTGTATTCCGATACGCTCACCTCTGATTTTGTCCAGAACCGTACAGATCATGTGGAAATGATTCTGGGTGAATATGAAGGCATCAAAGTGCCGCGGGATGCCATTCGTTTCAAGGATGTGGAAGAGACCGAAACCGATGAGGAAACCGGCAAGAAAACCACAAAAACGGTGAATGCCCGAGGCGTTTATGTACAGGACGGGGAAAAGATTGAATTTCGCCGCCTGGATGTGATATATGAAGGAAAGGACTATGTTCTTTCCAAACTGCACGCAGATGATGGATATCTGATGCTCTATGATTCCATCATTGTAGAAGGGATTGATGCAATTGGAAACTAATTTTGCGTATATCGATGAAAATTACAAACGCATCATCGATACCATGGAAGAGGCAAAGGCAAAATACCGAAAGCCGACTGATGAGATCACGCTGATGGCCGTTACCAAAACAGTTGCACCGGAGGCAGTGAATCATGCAGTGGCATGCGGCATTCACACACTGGGGGAAAACCGCGTGCAGGAATATCTTTCTAAGAAAGAGTTCTATGCCAAGGATGCATCGGTGCATTTTATCGGCCACCTGCAAACCAACAAAGTGAAATATATCATTGAGGATATGGACTTGATTCATTCTGTGGATAGTCTGCATCTGGCGGAAGAAATCAATCGTCATGCTGCCCGTATTCAAAAGGTGCAAAATGTTCTGATTGAAGTCAATGTGGGAGGAGAAGCGTCCAAGAGCGGCGTGGATCCGGAGCAGCTAGAAGAATTGTTGCTTGGTGTCGCACAATTGTCCAATGTACACGTACAAGGATTAATGACAATCCCTCCTGCAACGGGAGATGAAAAATTTCTTTTCCGAATGCAGCAACTTTTCCTTGACATTTCCGCCAAAAAAATGGATAATATAGATATGGAAATCTTGTCGATGGGAATGTCCGGCGATTATGCCGCCGCCATCCGCTATGGATCGACACTCGTGCGAATCGGCTCTGCCCTGTTCGGTGCGAGAAAATATCAGTAAATACCATCCGCCATCCTGATGTGTGAGATGAATCGTTGCGCCGTGACCGCACAGAATTGTACGGCGGAACTGGACTACAATATCAACATGTGCGGAGAATGGAGAGTATCATGAATGTATTAGACAGTCTGAAAGAATTTTTTATGCCGGCAGATGAAAGCGAGCCGGAGACCACCAATATGACTGCACCGGAGGAAGAGGCACCTTCTGCGGCTCCTTCCGGTTCTGCCAGCGGTTATGGCAGCCGGAGCAGCGCACCGGTTTCTTCCTATGATGAGAGCCGGGAACGCCGCAATGAGCGCTATGCGACCATTAAGGCAACTGCGCAGTTCCAGGTTGTGCTGGTAAAGGCATCTACCTATACCGCTGATTCCAAGAAAGTGGCAGATTACCTGATGCAGAACAAGACTGTTGTCCTGAATCTGGAAGGTATCCAGGAACCGGACAAGCGCCGGATCATTGACTTTGTTGTTGGTGCAGCATATGCAATGCACGGCCGGATCCGCCCGATTGCAAATCAGACATTCCTGATCATTCCGCAGAATGTAGGATTTGACGGGGACAGCATCGTAGGCGAGCTCCAGGACAGCGGCCTGGTTTAAGCGGCCGTTTTCAGGGATGAAGCGAGATTCTGCGGCAGATTCGCTGCAATTGCTGCGTGCGCGCTGGGAAGACCTGGCGCGGCGCTCTGACCGCGACTGCCGACCGTGCTTTACGGCCTTTGTTCCGGAAGAGGACTATGCAATGGCACAGCAGGCCGCAAAGTCTGCCGGTGTTTTGTGTACCGCATGGGGCGGCACAGAAAACACCGCTCGTGTCATACTATGCTTTGCACCGGATTTTATTCCGGTGGAACCGGCACAATTTCCCATCTGCTGCCTGACGCTGCGTTTTCGAAAGGGGACGCTGCCTGCACACCGGGACTTTCTGGGGGCTTTTCTGGCCTATAATCTGGAACGGGAGACAATCGGGGATATCCTGATTGCCGATGGTGTGGCACAGGCCTTTGTCAGTCCGCCGGCTGCAGCTGTTCTACTTCAGGAGCTGCACCAGGTGGGTACACTGGGCGTACAGGTAAATGCAGAGGAACCGGCACAGCTCACAGCCGGGGCGAATTATGTGCCGCTGACGGGGACTGTGGCTTCTCTGCGTGCAGATGCCATTACGGCCATGGTGACGCACCTGAGCCGGGAAAAGGCAGTGCAGCTGATCCGGCAGGGAAAGCTGAGCTGCCGCCATACAACGTTAGAAACTCCTGCTGCGCTGATGCAGACCGGTGATGTTTTTTCCATCCGCGGTTTTGGAAAATTCCGACTGGAAACCGTGGACGGACTCACCCGGAAAGGGAGATATCATATTACGATACTGAAATATCAATGAGAGGAGAGATACCTATGATTAGCGCAAGCGAAATTCATGAACTTCGGTTCGAAAAGGCTGCTTTTGGGTATAAGCAGGAGGACATTGACGAATTTCTGAACCGCCTGGAAGAAGAGGTGGACGCTGCCCAGCGCGAACTGGAGGACAGCAATAACAAGATTCAGGTACTCGCAGATAAAGTGCGGGAATACATGCGGGACGAAGATGCGTTGAAGGATGCACTTCTGGGCGCACAGAAGGAAGGCCACCGCATTATTGCTGAGGCAAATGCCAAGGCAGATGACATCATTGCAAAGGCAAAGGCAAAGGCAGATGCAATGATGGACGAGGTGACAGTACAGCACGATGCCCTCATTGAGAAGAATGAGGCAGAGATCAAGGCAGAACACGAGAAGCTGGCGGCTGCCAAAAAGCAGGTAGCTGATTTCAAGAAGGCTCTGTTTGAAATGTACAAAGACCATATCAAGATGGTTTCCACAATGCCGGACGAAGATGACAGCGAATTCGGCGTAACCGAAGAAGCAGCACCGAAGCTGCCGGAGACCGAAGCTGCACCGTCTGCATCCGATCCTTTTGCAACAGCACAGTTCTCTGCAAAGACCATCCAGGGCGCCTATGATTCCCGTTTTGGCGATTTGCAGGACAGCAAGGGCACAGAGGACTAATCAATTTTCAGGGAAAGGAGCGGCCTTTTCTGCGGAAAAGCGCCGGATCAAGTTATGTCACAGGATTATAATAAAACCTTAAATCTGCCGAAAACAGATTTCCCGATGCGCGGAAATCTGCCGAAGCGGGAACCGGATACTTTACAGAAATGGGAAGACGAGGATCTGTACGAACAGATGATTTCCAAGAATGAAGGAAAGCCCCGTTATATTCTTCATGACGGCCCTCCCTATGCCAATGGTGAGATTCACCTGGGAACTGCACTGAACAAGACGCTGAAGGATTTTGTTGTCAAGTACAAAAACATGAGCGGCTATTGTGCACCCTACGTTCCCGGCTGGGATACCCACGGCCTGCCGATTGAACTGAAGGCAATGAAATCCATTGGCGTGGAAAATGGTGCTATTTCTCCTGTAGAGCTTCGGAAGCACTGCAAGGATTTTGCCATGATGCACGTGAAAAATCAGATGGCACAGTTCAAGCGTCTGGGCAGCCTGGGACATTACTGTGATCCTTATCTGACCCTGAAACCGGAATATGAAGCACGCCAGGTCGAAGTATTCGGCGAAATGGCAAAGCGCGGTTACATGTACAAGGGCTTAAAGCCGGTATACTGGTGCCCGGACTGCAACACCGCACTGGCAGAAGCAGAAATCGAATATGAAAACGATCCCTGCTACTCCATCTATGTGAAATTTCAGGTAACAGATGACAAGGGGCTGTTTACAAAGCTGGGCATTGCAAAGGAGCAGATCTACTTCGTAATCTGGACAACAACTACCTGGACAATTCCGGGCAACCTGGCAATCTGCGTAGGTCCGGCTTATGAATATACTCTGGTTCGTGTTGGAAATGAATATTACTGCATGGCTGCGGAACTGGTTTCAGCGACCATGAAGGCTGCCGGCATCACCGAGTACGAAACCGTAGGCACCTTCATGGGCAGCGAACTGGAGCACATGAAGACAAAGCATCCGCTCTATGACAGACTTTCTCCGGTTATTGTGGGCGATCACGTTACGCTGGAAAGCGGTACCGGCTGTGTACATACAGCACCGGGCTATGGCGTAGAGGACTTTGAAGTCTGCAAGAACTATGACGATATTGGCATTCTGGTCTGCGTGGACGCAAAGGGCCGCCAGACAAAGGAAGCCGGCGAATTTGAAGGCATGGATACCGATGAAGCAAATCGTGCCATTGCAGCAAAGCTGACAGAAGTCGGCGCAATGTTGGCAACAGAAAAAATTGTCCACCAGTATCCGCACTGCTGGCGCTGCCATAAGCCGATTATCTACCGTGCTACTGAACAGTGGTTCTGCTCTGTAAACGGCTTTAAGGATGAGGCAATCAAGGCAATTGAAAACGTTCGCTGGATTCCGGAATGGGGCGAAGACCGTATCAAGGGCATGGTTCGTGACCGGAGTGACTGGTGTATTTCCCGTCAGCGTACCTGGGGCGTTCCGATTCCGATTATTTACTGCAAGGACTGCAAAAAGCCGATTGTCAACGATACCACAATTCACGATATTGCAGCACTGTTCCGCAAGGAAGGCGCCGATGCATGGTGGACAAAGGATCTGTCTGAATTCCTCTCTCCGGAAGTACAGTGTGAATGCGGTTGCAAGGAATTCACCAAAGAATATGACATCATGGATGTTTGGTTCGACAGCGGCGTTTCTCACTCTGCGGTAATGGAACAGTATGACTGTCTCCAGTGGCCGGCTGACCTGTATCTGGAAGGTGCTGATCAATACCGCGGCTGGTTCCAGTCCTCTCTGCTTACCTCTGTGGTATACAAGGGCGCTGCACCGTATAAGGCAGTCTGCACCCACGGCTGGGTTGTAGACGGCGAAGGCAAAAAGATGTCCAAGTCACTGGGCAACGGCATTATGCCGGATGAAATCATAAAGCAGTACGGCGCTGATATCCTGCGTCTCTGGGTTGCTTCTTCCGATTATCACTCCGACATCCGTATTTCCAAGGCAATTCTGGGACAGCTGTCAGATGCCTATAAGAAGATCCGGAATACCGCACGATATATTCTGGGCAACCTGGGCAATGGTGGCGGCTTCCACCCGGATCGGGACAGCGTTGCAGATGATCAGTTGATGGAACTGGATCGCTGGGCACTGATGCGCTTGAATAAGGTGATTGCAAAGGTACACGAAGGCTATGAGTCCTTTGACTTCCATGTGGTGTTCCACGCAATTCACAATTACTGCACCACTGATCTGTCAAACTTCTACCTGGATATTATCAAGGATCGCCTGTATTGTGAGGCAGAGGATTCTGTAGAACGCCGCGCTGCACAGACTACCATTTATCGGATTCTCAGCGCAATCACTCGTATGATTGCTCCGATTCTCTCCTTTACTGCAGAAGAAATCTGGTCTTATCTGCCGCATGCTGCTTCTGACGATGCAAAGAGCGTCTTCCTGAATGAAATGCCGCAGACCAGCTGCATTGCGGAAGATGATGCATTCCTGGAAAAGTGGGATCTGATCTATCAGACACGTATGGAGGTAAATAAGGTTCTGGAAGAAAAGCGGAATGAGAAGCTGATCGGTAAGTCCCTGGAAGCTGCCGTCACCATCGCAGTCGGCGATGAAAAGCAGTATGCAGTTCTCTGCGAAGAAGCAGATATCCTGGCAAAAATTCTGATCGTTTCTGCGGTTCAGGTAGTAAAGGCAGACGATGGCAATACTGCCTATACCGTAACCCGTGCTTCCGGCGAAAAGTGCGAGCGCTGCTGGATGTATCTGGAAAATGTAGGAAAAAATCCGGCACACCCCACACTGTGTGCACGTTGTGCTTCTGTCATTGCACAGGGCGAATAAGAAAGGAAAACCGTCTTGCTGATTGCTGCAATAATTGGAATTGTACTGTTGGTCGGCGCAGATCAGCTGATCAAATGGTGGGCTGTCACAGAACTGCAGCCGGTGGGAACAAAGCCGTTTCTCCATATCGGAGATTTGAAAATCTTGGATCTCACCTATCTGGAAAATGATGGTGCGGTTTTCAGCAGCTTTTCCGGTATGCGTTGGTTTCTGGTGGCAGTTACTGCGGTAATGATTCTTGCCTGCACCTACTGGCTGTTTCGGAACCGGAAGCATTCAAAGTTCCTGACCCTTTGTCTGACGCTGATCATTGCAGGGGGAATCGGAAATCTGATTGACCGTCTGTTCCGCAGTGGGCGCGTAGTAGATTATCTGAACGTGAAACTGTTTCACTTTGCCGTGTTTAATTTTGCAGACTGCTGTGTGGTAATCGGTGTAATTTTGTTTGCCTGCTATCTGTTTTTCCTGGAACCCCGCCAGGCGAAGGGGAAAAATGAGGCACAGCCGTCAGAAGTGTCATCAGCATCGGAGGATTCCAAAGATGCCTGAGACAAAACAATGGCTGATTCCGCCGGATGCTGCGGGTGCACGTCTGGACAAATGGCTGGCATCTCAGGAGACGCTGGACATTACCCGCTCTATGCTGCAGCAGCAGATAGAAAACGGAAATCTCACCGTAAATCAAAAGCAGGTTTCCAAAAATTATCGGCTGAAAGGCGGAGAAATGGTGCAGTGGGCGGTTCCGGAACCGGAACCACTGGAACTGATTCCGGAAAACATTCCCCTGGATATTGTGTATGAGGATGATGACCTCCTTGTGGTGAATAAGCCAAAGGGGATGGTGGTGCATCCGGCGCCGGGGCATTCTACCGGGACATTGGTGCATGCATTGCTGTACCACTGTGGTAACCGGCTTTCCGGCATTAACGGCGTGATTCGTCCGGGCATCGTGCATCGGATTGACCGCTTTACCAGCGGCTTGCTGATGGTGGCCAAAAATGACACAGCGCATCAGGCGCTCTCTGCGCAAATTCAGGTGCATTCTTTCACAAGAGAGTACCAGGCTGTTGCAATGGGACGTTTTTGCGAGCCGGACGGAACGATTTCTGCTCCTATTGGCCGGCATCCGGTGGATCGGAAAAAGATGTGCGTTACGGAAAAGAATGCAAAGCCAGCAGTGACGCATTATCACGTGCTGACAGAATATCAGAAGGCAACCCATCTGCGGCTTCGGCTGGAAACCGGCAGAACCCACCAGATCCGTGTGCACCTGGCTTATTTGGGGCATCCGGTACTGGGGGACGACGTCTATGGAAAACCGTATCCCGGAATAGAAGGGCAGTGCCTGCATGCGGCAAAGATCGGCTTTGTGCATCCCACAACGGGACAGTATATGGAGTTTGAAAGTCCGCTGCCGGAATATTTTCAAAAGGTTTTGCGCGGTTTGAAATAAGGAACGCTTGGCATCCATTGGATCAGATACAGGAGGCTTTCGATGAAGAATCTGCAAAAGACACTGTTGATCACGGATCTGGACGGAACATTGCTTCCGGCAAAGAAAGAGGTGACACCGGGCTGTCTCCGTGCCATTGCACGGTTTCGCCAGGCTGGTGGAAAGTTTACCATTGCCACAGGCAGAACGTTGCAGGCGGCGAGTCGGTATCTCCAGGCAATTCAGGCAGATATGCCTGCAATCCTCTTTAACGGCGCCGGAATCTACGATCCCCGGGAAGAGAAAATGCTGTATACCGTGGAATTGCCGGAAGCGGCTGTTTCGGTCACGAGACAGGTTCTGGATGCTTTTCCGGATGTTTCTGCTGAAATTCTCCGCTCTGACGGCACCTATGTTTCCCGGATGACGGCCTATGAAAGGGAACACCTGGAAATCTGCCAGGTGACACCGATTCTCGCAGAGCCGGAACAGATTCCCAAAGGGGACTGGCTCAAGGTGCTCTTTGCCATTGCGCCGGAGCGTATGCCGGATTTGATTGCATATTTTCAGAAACAGCACTGGACATGCGGCGATTTTGTACAGTCGGAAGCACGGTTTTATGAAATGCTTCCCAGCGGCGTGACGAAGGGGAGTGCCTTGCAGGAATACCGGAAACGGTGCGGCATGGAGGACTGGACAATCGTGGCGGCCGGGGATTTTGATAATGACCTGGAAATGCTGCGGCAGGCGGATTTCAGTGCTTGCCCCTCCAATGCGCAGTCCTGTGTGAAAGCGGTTTCTGATCTTGTGCTGTCGAATTCCTGTGAAACAGATGCAATTGCGGAACTGATTGATTATCTTATGTTATAAAACGGGCTTGAACCGTTAAAATGTTTGGAATATGGAGGTTCATAGAATGGACGAAATGACCAAAAAACAGTTGCAGGCGACTGCCTGCCGCATCCGGATGGGTGTTGTAGAGGGAACATACTGTGCAAAGTCCGGTCATCCCGGCGGTTCACTCTCAATTTGTGATACGCTGACCTATCTGTATTTTGCAAAAATGCATGTAGATCCGAAAAACCCGGAAATGGCAGATCGGGATCGTCTGGTTCTTTCCAAGGGACATTGTGCGCCGGCACTGTATGCCACACTGGCTGAACGCGGCTTTTTCCCGAAGGAAGAACTGAAATCCCTGCGTCATATTGGTGCACTTTTGCAGGGACATCCGTGCATCCATATTCCAGGCGTAGACATGTCCAGTGGTTCTCTGGGACAGGGCATCTCCGCTGCCTGCGGTATGGCACTGGCTGCACAGATGGACAGCGCTGCCTATAAGGTGTATACCATTTTGGGTGACGGCGAAATCGAAGAAGGTCAGGTCTGGGAAGCTGCAATGTTTGCCAATCAGTATCACCTGGACAATCTGGTTGCCATTGTAGACAACAACGGTCTTCAGATCGACGGAAAGCTCTCTGAAGTATGTTCACCGGAGCCGATTCCAGAAAAATTTGAGGCGTTTGGCTGGCATGTAATCCGGATGGATGCTCATGATTTCGATTCTATCGATGCTGCAATGCAGGAAGCGGAAACCATCGTGGGAAAGCCGGTTGCAATTATTCAGAAGAGCACCAAGGGAAAAGGTGTTTCCTTTATGGAAAATCAGGTTGGCTGGCATGGCAAAGCACCAAACCAGGCAGAATATGAACAGGCAATGGCTGAACTTACAGCACAGCTGAAAGAACTGGAGGGCTAAAGAATGGCAGAAATGCAGAAAAAAGCAACAAGAGAAAGCTATGGCGAAGCACTTCGTGATTTGGCTGAAAAATATCCGGAACTGGTTGTCCTGGATGCCGACCTGGCAGCTGCAACCAAAACCGGCATTTTCAAGAAGGCATACCCGGAGCGGTTCTTTGACTGCGGTATTGCAGAAGCAAATATGATGGGTGTTGCAGCTGGTTTGTCCACTGCCGGAAAAATTCCGTTTGCCAGCACATTTGCTATGTTTGCGGCTGGCCGTGCCTTTGAGATTGTCCGCAACTCCATCGGCTATCCGCACCTGAATGTAAAAATCGGTGCAACACATGCCGGAATTTCTGTCGGAGAAGACGGCGCTACGCATCAGTGCAACGAAGATATCGCACTGATGCGTACGATCCCCGGCATGACAATTCTGAACCCGGCAGATGATGTGGAAGCCAAGGCAGCAGTCGAGGCAGCAATTCAGTATGAAGGTCCGGTTTACCTGCGGTTTGGCCGTCTGGCAACGCCGATTTTCAATGATCCGTCCACTTATCAGTTTACAATCGGCAAGGGCATTACCCTGCGGGAAGGCAGCGACCTGACACTGGTTGCGACTGGTCTGATGGTCTGGGAGTCCATGAAAGCGGCAGAACTGCTGGAAGCAGAGGGTATTCACGCACGCGTGCTGAATATCCATACCATTAAGCCGCTGGACACAGAACTGATCTGTAAGGCAGCATCGGAAACCGGCTTGCTGGTAACTGTAGAAGAACACAGCATTATCGGCGGTCTCGGCGGTGCTGTGGCAGAAGCTGTGACATCCTGCTGTCCGGTACCGGTTGTTCGCATTGGTGTGAATGACGAGTATGGTCACTCCGGACCGGCAGTCGATCTGCTGAAGGAATTTGGCCTGACCGCAGATCATATCGTAGCCGTTGCCAAAAAGGCATTTTCTGAAAAGAAATAAACGTATCTTACAATCCATATAAATGTGAAAAGCAGGCGTTTCTCATCATCTCAAACGCCTGCTTTTTTAAAAAAATTAGCGATAAAATGCCCGAAGGGAGAAGATGAGGATGGAAGCAAAAACAAAAGAGAAAAAACTGCAAATGGTACAGCGTCTGTTTCTCTATTTCATGATGGCAGCAGTTATTGGGTGGTGCTATGAGGTCTTTCTGGAAGTGGTTGTGTATCACTGGGGATTCCATAACCGTGGTGTGCTGTTTGGCCCGTATTGTCCGGTTTACGGCGTAGGAATGCTGGCTTTTCTCAGCTGTTTTGGAAAATTTGTACAGATGCCCATGCGCTGGAGCGTCCGCTGGATGCGTCCGATTTTGATTTTCCTGGGATGCGGCGCAGTGGCCACCGGAATCGAACTGATGGCCAGCTACCTGCTGGAATGGACAACCGGCAGCTGGCCGTGGCAGACCTACGCCGATTATGCGTGGAATTTCCAAGCCAGAGTTGCGCTTTCTCCGTCAGTGCGGTTTGGAATCGGCGGTGTCCTGTTCTTGTACCTGCTGCGGCCGCTGTTCGCCAAAATCACAGGCTGGATGTCGAAAAAGGTGCTGGCATGGGTGAGCGGCATTGCAGCAGCTGTGTTTGGAATCGATCTGATTGTGACCATACTTTTTGCTGTTTTTTCGTGAAAGTTTTCACCAAATCTGCATAAACTAGCTTTGAGGTGAAACTGCAATGAGGTGTACGCTGGAAGAATTACGGCAAAAGGATGTCATCAACATTGTAAACGGAGAAAATCTGGGACGGGTCGATGACCTGGAGCTGGACGGAGAAACCGCAGCAGTGCATGCTCTGATTTTGTATGGAAAGCCGCGGTTCCTCGGAATCTTCGGCCCCAGAGAAAATTGCGTGATCAGCTTCCGGCAAATCCGGCTGATTGGGGTGGATACCATTCTGGTGGAGTGGGATAACTCCGGAAGCTGTACAGTATGCACAAAACAAAGCGATAAATCAACAGAAAAAATCTACATACAAAGGCTTGACCCAAAATAGAAGATCTGGTATAATAGAAAGGCAGTTCGCACGTCTGCCTTGGTGGATGCGGGTGCTTTTCTGGATGCAGGAGAGTTGCAGACACCCAAAGGGCGGCGGAGGAAGCAAAACCATTTTATTTTAGGAGGACTACACAATGGGCGTAGTATCAATGAAGCAGCTCTTGGAAGCTGGCGTACACTTTGGTCACCAGACCAGAAGATGGAACCCGAAAATGGCTCCGTACATTTTCACAGAACGGAACGGCATCTACATCATCGACCTGCAGAAGACTGTAAAGAAGCTGGATGAAGCATATATGTTCATCCGCGATTTGTCTGCACAGGGCGAATCTGTTCTGTTTGTCGGCACAAAGAAGCAGGCTGGCGAATCCATCAAGGAAGAAGCTACCCGCGCTGGTGCATATTATGTAAATGCACGTTGGCTGGGCGGTATGATGACCAACTTCACTACGATTCAGAGAAGAATTAAGCGTCTGGAACAGCTCCACGAAATGGAAACTGACGGCACATTCGATCTTCTGCCGAAGAAGGAAGTCGGAAAGCTGCAGCTGGAAATTGAAAAGCTGGAAAAGTTCCTGGGCGGAATCAAGGATATGAAGAAGCTGCCGGGTGCACTGTTTATTGTTGACCCGCGCAAGGAGCGGATCGCTGTTGCAGAAGCAAAGAAGCTGAATATTCCGATCGTTGCAATCGTAGATACAAACTGCGATCCGGACGAAATCGATTATGTAATTCCGGGTAACGATGATGCAATCCGTGCTGTAAAGCTGATTGCAGGCGTTATGGCTGATGCAATTATCGAAGGACGTCAGGGTGCTGACGCTGCCGCAGCAGAAGCAGCTGCTGAAAAGGAAGAAGAAGCAGCTGAATAAGCAAGATTCTACAGAAAAACCCGGATATGCTTGTTGATAGAAGAGCAACCATATTCGGGTTTTTTGGGAAAACTGACGATACACGAATTTAAGAGGAGGATCATCCAATGGCTAATTTTACAGCAAAAGATGTCAATGAACTGCGGAAGTCTACCGGTGTTGGTATGATGGACTGCAAGAAGGCTCTGACAGAAGCAGACGGTGACGTAGAAAAGGCAATTGAACTGCTGCGGGAAAAGGGACTGGCTACACAGGCAAAGAAGGCTGGCCGCGTTGCAGCAGAAGGTATGGTTGTTGCAAAGGTAAACGCAGACAATACTGTAGGCTGTGTTGTTGAAGTAAACTCTGAAACAGACTTTGTTGCAAATACCGACGAATTCAAGGCATTTGTAAACCAGGTTGCAGATACAATCATTGAAAAGAATCCGGCTGACGTAGAAGCACTGAAGGCTACTACCGTTTCCGGCGGCACAATGACTGTTGACGAAGCACTCCAGGAACTGTTCCTGAAGATTCGTGAAAATCTCCAGATCCGTCGTTTCGTTCGCCTGGAAGGTATTCTGGTACCGTATATCCACGGCGGCGGCAAGATCGGCGTTATGGTTCGTGCAGAATCTCCGGCTGGTGCTATTCCGGAAGTTCTGGCAGCTGCAAAGGACTGCGCACTGCAGGTTGCTGCTATGAATCCGCCGTACCTGAAGCGTGAAGACGTTCCGGCTTCTGTTCTGGATGAAGAAAAGAAGATCATCCTGGCACAAATGGCAGAAGACCCGAAGATGGCAAACAAGCCGGATCAGGTCAAGGAAAAGATTGCTGCCGGCAAGGTTGGCAAGTACTATGGCGAAAACTGCCTGCTGGAACAGGCTTTTGTTAAGGAAAACAAGGAAACTGTTCAGAGCTATGTAGACGGTGTTGCAAAGGCAGCCGGCACTACAATCAAGATCACAGACTTCGTTCGTTTCGAGCGCGGTGAAGGTATTGAAAAGAAGGCTGACAATTTCGCAGAAGAAATTGCTAGCATGATTAAGTGAGAATAACTTTTACAAGGCATTCTTATGAATAATCAGAGAGCATGGCGAAAGCTGTGCTCTTTTTTTGATTTTTTCCCGGAAATGGCTTTACATTTCGGGGAAAATAGTGTAAAATAGATACAGGAAGACTGAATGCTGGTTGAACCGGTTGTATGACAAAAGCCAATCGGCACTTCTGAAACTGTGAAACAGACGAAAGGAATTGGAACCATGGAACCAAAGTATAAACGCGTACTTCTCAAATTAAGCGGTGAGGCATTGGCAGGCCCCAAAAAGACAGGATTGGATACAGAGACAATGCTTCCAATTTGTAAAAGCATTAAAAAGTGTGTCGATGCTGGCGTGGAGATGGGAATTGTTGTAGGCGGCGGAAACTTCTGGCGCGGCCGCTCCAGCGAAAATATGGATCGTACCCGTGCAGACCACATTGGAATGCTTGCGACTACTATGAATGCACTGGCAGTTGCCGACATGCTGGAACACCTGGGCGTTGAAGTACGGGTGCAGACTGCAATCAGCATGCAGCAGATTGCAGAGCCATATATCCGGAACCGCGCGATTTCTCACTTGAAGAAGGGTCGTGTTGTCATTTTCGGATGCGGCACCGGCAGCCCGTTTTTCTCCACGGATACAGCCGCTACACTGCGTGCTGTAGAAATTCAGGCAGATATTCTGCTGAAAGCTACCATGGTGGACGGTGTATATGACAAGGATCCCCATAAGTATGACGATGCTGTTCGCTATACACGACTCTCCTTTAGTGATGTGCTGAACAGCGCCCTCCAGGTAATGGACAGCACTGCTGCTTCTATGTGCCGGGATAACGAAATGCCCATGCTGGTATTTGATCTGAGCCGTCCGGATAATATCTATGATGCTGTGATGGGTGAGGATGTTGGTACTGTTGTAACAGAGGCAGATCAGGCATAAGATAAAACTGTCTTTGCGCATGCCGCGCGGAACCGGCTTTGTTCCGCAGTAAAAAATAAAATGTATCAGAAAGGAGCCCCGAAAAAAATCGGGGAGTTCACTATGAAAGAATTACTGAAAGAAACCGAAGAGAAGATGAAGAAGTCAACCGATCGCCTGGCACACGAATTCACTACCATTCGTGCAGGCCGTGCAAACCCGGCTGTTCTGGATAAGGTACAGGTCGATTATTACGGCGTTCCCACACCGATTCAGCAGATGGCCGCTGTCTCTGTTTCTGAGGCACGGATTCTTGTGATTCAGCCGTGGGATGTCACATCTCTGAAGGCAATCGAAAAGGCAATCCTGGCATCAGATGTCGGCATTACTCCTACCAATGACGGTAAGGTACTGCGTCTGGTATTTCCGCAGCTGACAGAAGATCGCCGTAAGGATCTGTGTAAGGAAATCAAAAAGCTGGGTGAAGAGACCAAGGTAGCTGTCCGCAATGTGCGCCGGGATTCCATTGAAAAGCTCAAGGCAAAGAAAAAGGCTTCTGAATTGACCGAAGATGAAGTAAAAGACGGCGAAAAGAAGATCCAGGATCTGACGGATAAATTTGTAGCAGAAATCGACAAGATGGTAGCAGAAAAAGACAAGGAAATCATGAGCATCTGATTGCAGCATCGTTTCACAAGAGTCCGGGAATAGAATAGGAGAAGAACAATATGGCTTTGCCTTTTTTCAATAAAAAAACAGTATCAAAGGACGAAACCGGCGCAATTGCACTGCCGGAAAATCTGCCGCAGCACGTGGGCTTTATCATGGACGGAAACGGCCGCTGGGCAACCAAGCGCGGTATGCCGCGGAAATTCGGCCATCGGGAAGGTGCGAAAAACTTTAAAGATCTTTCCCTGTATTGCCGGGATATCGGTCTGCGGAACGCTTCCTTCTATGTGTTTTCCACAGAAAACTGGAAGCGTCCGCAGGATGAAGTCGATGCCATCATGGATTTGTTCTGGGATTATCTCTGCGATGCAGACCAGTACCTGGAACGGCGTGTGCGCATGGTCTTTGTAGGAGACCGGAGCCGCCTGCAGGATCGCCTGCAAAAGCGTATGGCAGAACTGGAACATGATTCTAAAGATTTTGAAAAGATGAACCTGATTCTCGCCATCAATTACGGCGGCCGGGACGAAATCAAGCATGCTACACAGGAAATTGCAAAAGAAGTGCAGACAGGTGTGCTTTCCCCGGAATCCATCACGGAGCAGACCATTGCGGATCATTTGTATACCGCTGGTCTGCCGGATGTGGATCTCCTGATTCGCCCCAGCGGAGAACTGCGGCTGTCCAATTATCTGATCTGGCAGTGCGCCTATGCGGAATATTATTTTACCAATGTTCTCTGGCCGGACTTTCATGCCAATGAATTGAATAAGGCACTGGCTGACTATGCACAGCGCGGCAGAAGATTCGGAGGGATTTGAGTCATGAAGGTTCGTATTATTTCCGGTGTGGTTGGCGCAATACTGGCTGTGGGCATTTTGCTGCTCTATCGGACGTTTGTTTTTCCCCTTGCCATTGCTGCGCTGATCTGCATTGCCTTGTTTGAACTGTTTCGTGCTGGAAAGTGTCTCCATTGCCGCATTTCGGTGGGAGCTGCCTTTGTCTACGGCGCAGCGCTCCCGTTTCTCACATATTACGAAAACACGGCAGCAATTACAGCGGTAACGTTGCTCTGCCTGACCGGAATTTTTGCAGAAATGGTGCTGTTGCATCAGCGTACCAAGTATCAGGACAGTCTGTACATTGCGGCTGTGATGCTGCTGGTGTCCGGCTCGCTCAGCACACTGCCGAAGCTGCTGCACATCGGTTCTTATGGCCTGGCATATGTAATTCTGGCGCTTTGCTCCGCCTGGATTTCGGACACAGGGGCTTATTTTGCCGGAACATTTTTCGGAAAGCATAAGCTCTGTCCGGAAATTAGCCCGAAAAAAACAGTGGAGGGCTTCTTCGGCGGCATTGTGACAGATATTGTAATTATGACAGTATTCTCTCTGATTTACAGCCTGGTGACCGGCGTTCATGTACACTACTGGTGGCTGATTTTTACAGCGGCTGTCTGCTCAGTAATCAGTGTGCTGGGAGATCTGAGCGCATCGATCTTGAAGCGCCAGCAGGGACTAAAAGATTACGGAAATATTATGCCGGGGCACGGCGGCGTAATGGATCGCTTTGACAGCGTCCTGTTTACAGTGCCGGCTTTTTATGCGCTGGAATGTATGTTCCCGATCTTTTTCGGATAATGAAACAGAGCAGTCACTGCTCATGACACACGATGCAGGGCGAATTTGTGCCTTGCATCGTGTGTGCGCTATAGGAGAAAAAATGCCGGTTGGCTGTATTCACAGTCATCCGGAAGGAAAGGAAATCATAAAAATGGGAAAATGCATTTCAATTCTCGGCTCTACCGGTTCTATCGGAACTCAGTCTCTGGAAGTGGCAAAGGCACATGATATGCGGATTTATGCCCTGGCAGCCAATCGGAATGTAGAACTGCTGGAAAAGCAGACACGGGAATTTCATCCGGAAAAGGTCTGCATCTTTGTGGAAGAAAAGTACGCAGAATTAAAACAGCGGCTTTCCGACCTGCCGGTAAAGGTGCTCTGCGGCATGGATGGCCTGTGCGAGATTGCTTCTGATACAAAGGCGGACATTCTGATCAATTCCGTTGTGGGAATGGTGGGATTGCTTCCGACATTGACCGCGATTTCTGCCGGACTGGATATCGCGCTGGCAAATAAGGAAACCCTGGTTGCCGGCGGTTCTCTGGTAATGGAACAGGCAGCGAAAAAGGGCGTTTCCATTTATCCGGTGGACAGCGAGCATTCTGCAATTTTTCAGTGCCTTCAGGGAAATCGCCGGGAACAGCTGCATAAGATTATATTGACTGCCTCCGGCGGCCCGTTTTTCGGGAAAACCCGACAGGAGCTGGAGCATGTCACTGTTGCAGATGCGCTGAATCATCCCAACTGGAGCATGGGAAATAAGATTACCATTGACTCTGCCACGCTGATGAATAAGGGACTGGAGTTTATAGAGGCAAAATGGCTGTTTGATCTGACACCGGATCAAATTGAAATTGTGGTGCACCGCCAGAGTGTGATGCATTCTGCGGTAGAATATCAGGACTGCTCTGTCATTGCGCAGATGGGTGTACCGGATATGAAGATTCCCATTCAGTATGCACTGCTGTATCCGGATCGTCTGCCCTGTCCCACAAAGCCGCTTTCCTTTACCGAATACGGCACGCTCACATTTGAAAGGCCGGATTTTGAAACCTTTACCTGCTTGAAAACAGCGATTGCTGCGATTACCGCAGGAGGAACGGCGCCTTGTATTGTAAATGGTGCAAATGAAGTGGCTGTTGCTGCATTTCTTTCCGGAAAGATCGGTTTTCTGGAAATCGGCGCACTGGCGCAAAAGGCAATGGAATCCATACCGCGCAGAGAAATCACCTGTTATGAAGATGTCATGCATGCGGATGAAAAGGCAAGAGCATTTGTGAGAGAAGCCATTTCCAAGCGATAAATCGTTTTTGTTTGTGATCACGTTCCGCGCACGTTTCGTATCCATGGAATGGAAAAGCGTACGGAACAGACGCATAATTCCGGAAAGGAGCCAACATGCAGCATATTGTGACACTTTTGATTGCAATTCTGATCTTTGGTCTGATTATCGGCATTCACGAATTCGGCCATTTTATTGTGGCGAAGCTGAATCACATTCAGGTCAATCAGTTTGCAATTGGGATGGGGCCGAAAATTTTACATTTTCAAAAAGGGGATACCGAGTACTCGCTTCGCCTGTTTCCCATTGGCGGTTTTTGCGCAATGGAAGGGGAAGATCAGTCCAGCGACAATCCCAATGCCTTTGAGAAAAAGGCCGTCTGGCGGAGAATGACTGTTGTCCTGGCTGGCGCTTTCATGAATCTGGTGCTGGGATTTCTGCTGATTGCCATTTTGATTTCCACTGCTGCAAAGGTGCCGTCTACCACAATTGCAAAGTTTGCATCCGATACCAATGCTGCCGGCGAAACTGTCACGGCTGCGGAAAGTGAACGCTCCGGCCTTCAGGTCGGCGATAAAATTGTCGCCATTGACGGCAGCCATATTTTTTCTACAACGGATTTGATTTACAAGCTGCAAACCACGGATAAGGCATCCTATGATGTTACAGTGAAGCGGAATGGCGCCAAGCTGACAATTGAAAATGTAACCTTTCATAACGACAAGACAGACGGCCTGCTGGACTTTGCTGTACAGGGTAAAGCCAAGAACCCGGTCACTGTGATTTCCTATGCGGCAAAGGATACGGTGGCCACTGCAAAGCTGATCTGGATGTCCCTGATAGAACTGGTTACCGGGAAATACAGCTTGCAGGATCTTTCCGGTCCGGTGGGAACTGTCAGCGTCATTGAACAGGCAGCGTCTACCGGTGAAACCATTCTGGAACGAGTGCAGTCGGTGATGAACCTGACCATTTTCATTACGGTAAATGTGGGTGTGTTCAACCTGCTCCCAATTCCCGGCCTGGATGGAAGCCGTTTTGTTTTCCTGCTGGTGGAAGCAATCCGTCGGAAACCGATTGCAAAAAACCGGGAGGCAATGGTGCACCTGATTGGCATGGCCGTTTTGTTTTTGTTTATGATTCTTGTAACTGTGCAGGACGTAGGACGATTTTTTCAATAAAGGAGAGGAAAACAGCAGATGAGACAAGTAAAACCTGTAAAAGTCGGAGACTGTACCTTAGACGGCAAACATATCTATATCCAATCTATGCTGAACACGCGTTCCGATGATATTGAAGGCAGCGCAGCGCAGGCGGCCGCACTGGAACAGGCCGGATGCGAAATCATTCGTGCCGCGATTCCAAATCGCGATGCAATTGCGCTGATTCCTGCAATCAAGGAGAGAATTCATATTCCGCTGGTAGCGGATATTCATTTTGACTATCGGCTTGCACTGGAAGCGGCTGCTGCTGGAATCGATAAGATACGGATTAACCCCGGAAACATCGGCGGCATGGATCGGGTACGGGCAGTGGTGAAAGCCTGTCAGGAACGCAGCATTCCCATTCGGATCGGTGTCAATTCCGGTTCGCTGGAAAAAGAAATTCTGGCAAAATACGGCGCGCCCACAGCAGAAGCCTTGGTGGAAAGCGCAATGGGACATGTGCGGATGCTGGAAGCGTGTGATTTTGACAATATCGTAATTTCTATGAAATCTTCAGATGTCAACACCATGATTGAGGCTTATCGGCTCTGTGCCCGGCAGTGTCACTATCCGCTGCACTTGGGTGTTACAGAGGCCGGAACCGAACGCATGGGGCTGATCAAATCGGCAATTGGCATCGGAACGCTTTTGCATGACGGCATCGGCGAAACCATTCGCGTCTCCTTGACCGAAGATCCGGTAAAGGAGATCAAGGCGGCGCAGGATATTCTCAAATGTCTGGGAAAGCGCGGCGGCCCGCAGATCGTCTCCTGTCCCACCTGCGGCAGAACCCGGATTGATCTGGTAAAGACGGCCAAGGAAGTCGAAGCTGCCCTGGAACACGTGGAAAAGGATATTAAGGTTGCTGTCATGGGCTGCGTGGTAAACGGTCCGGGAGAAGCACGGGAAGCAGATATTGGGATTGCCGGCGGTGACGGTTGTGCAGTGCTGTTCCGAAAAGGCAAGGTTTTGCGGAAGGTGCCGGAGACAGAAATTGTCCCGGAACTGATGGCGGAAATAGAGAAGCTGTAATTTAGGAGTGGAACATATGGATTTGAATTTCGCAGCATTTTTGGAGGATTATATTCCGGTAATGCCGCATTCGGTACAGGACGGCATTTTAAAACGGATGACCTATTCTGAAAATCTGACGAAAATATCGTTTTATATTGCATTCCCGCAGCTTGTGCCGGTGCAGGATTTGCTGGCGCTGGAACACGAGCTGGAAATTCGCCTGGAAATCCACAGCGTCCGCCTGCATCCGCGCTATGCGCCGGAACTGTTCTCCATGGCTTATTTTGCGGATCTGGTGGTATTTCTGAAACGGGAAATGACGGTGGTAAACGGCTTTATTGACGGTGCTGAGGTGCAGCTGGAGCAGGATCGCCTGGAAATCCACCTGCACAACGGCGGCTATGATATACTGGAAAAATATCACGTGGCTGATTTTTTCTCCGGCATCATTGAACAGATGTTTAATAAAAAGCTCCATGTTGTATTTATCGGAGATGCCAGCGTCAGTGAAGATGCATTTCAGGCAATGATTGCAAAGGCAGAGCAGGAACTGCCGCAGCATACAGAACAGTTTCAGACTGCCGCCCAGGCACCTTCCGGCGGAAACGCACCGAAGGCCGCAAAGGCACCCAAGCCGACAGCACAAAATGTGGCCATTAACGAGGAGATTCCCGGTGTAGTTCCGGGGAGCGCTGTGCTGATCAAGGGTCGCCCCATCCGGGATATCCCCATGGCCATCCGGGAAGCGGTAGAAGTGCAGAACCAGCGCATCCTTGTCATGGGCGATGTTTTTGCAATGGATGCCAGAGAGGTGCGGGGAGAACGCACCATTCTGACCTATCAGATCACAGACGGGACCTATTCTGTGCTGATCAAAATTTTTGACACCAATGACAATATTGCAAAGAATCCGTACGGCGATATCAAAAAGGGAAGTACCCTTCTGGTTCTGGGTCGCATCAGCTATGACGATTTTGCACGGGAAGATGTGCTGAAACCGGATTCCATTGTTATGGTAAAGCGGATTCAAAAGACAGATAATGCACCGAAAAAGCGTGTGGAACTCCACTGCCATACCAACATGTCACAGATGGACGGCATCACGCCCTGTGCCAGATTGGTGCAGCGCGCCCATGACTGGGGACATCCGGCCATTGCGATTACCGACCACGGAATTGCCCAGGCGTTTCCGGAGGCTATGTCCACCTGGGACAGCTTTAAGGATCCCAATTTTAAGGTGATTTTCGGATGCGAGGCCTATGTGGTCAATGATCTGAGCCGCCAGCTTGTAGTTGATCTGCCGGGGGATCGTACCCTACAGGATGAGATCATTATCTTTGATGTAGAGACAACCGGACTCAGCCCGGCACAGGATCGCCTGACTGAAATCGGAGCGGTTCGCATGCGGGGCATGCAGGTTGTAGAAACGTTTAATACCATGGTAAATCCGGAACGTCCGATTCCGCCGAAAATCGTAGATCTGACTGGCATTACCGATGCTATGGTAGAAGATGCACCGAAGGAAGCAGAAGCACTGCGGAAGTTCATGGAATTCTGCGGAGAGAATCCGGTTCTGGCGGCGCATAACGCACGGTTCGATACCTCCTTTGTCCGCAATGTCTGCAAGCGGCACAATATCGTATTCCCTTTTGCGACTTTAGATACTCTGGTGCTGTGCCAGTCAATGCTGCCGAATCTGTACCGGCATAAGCTGGACGGTGTGGCAAAGGCATTGAAGCTGGGAAAATTTGACCACCATCGAGCCTCTGATGACGCACAGATGCTGGCGAAAATTTATAAGGAGCTGGTCAGCCGTCTGATTCAGACCAAACAGGCAAAGCTGCTCTCCGATCTGAATACCAAAACCCAGGGAATTGATGTAAAAAAACTGCGCGCCTATCACCAGATTATCCTGGTGCGCAATACAGTTGGCCTGAAAAACCTGTACCGCCTGATTTCATATGGCCACATTGAATGCTTTTACCGAAAGCCGCTGATTCCCAAATCTGTACTGATGCAGTATCGGGAGGGCTTGATTTTCGGCAGCGCCTGTGAAGCCGGAGAGTTGTTCCAGGCTTTTGTGGAAAACAAACCCCATAAGGAACTGGTAAACCTTGCGAAATTCTACGATTATCTGGAAATCCAGCCGACCGGCAATAACGCATTCATGATTCGAAACGGCACGGCAGCCAATGTAGAAGAATTGCAGGAATACAACCGGAAAATTCTTGCACTGGGCGATGAACTGGGAATTCCGGTCTGCGCTACCTGTGACGTGCACTTCATGGATCCGGAGGATGCCATCTACCGGGAAATCCTTCAGGCAGGACAAGGCTTTGAAGATGCTTCCCGTCAGCCACCCCTGTATCTGCGGACAACGGAGGAAATGCTTCAGGAATTCTCCTATTTGGGAGAAAACCGCGCTTATGAGGTAGTTGTCACCAACACCAATGCCATCGCAGATCAGATTGAGAAAATCCGTCCGTTCCCCATGGGGACATTTACCCCCACCATTGACGGCGCAGAGGAAGATCTGGTGCGCATTACCACTACAAAGGCAAAGGAAATCTATGGAGATCCTATGCCGGAGCTGGTAGAAAAGCGGCTGGATCGAGAACTTTCCTCTATCATCAAGCACGGATTTTCCGTGCTGTATATCATTGCACAGAAGCTGGTTTGGGACAGCGTGGATCACGGATACCAGGTTGGTTCCCGTGGTTCTGTCGGCTCTTCCTTTGTGGCATCTATGGCCGGTATTTCAGAAGTCAATCCGCTGGCTCCCCACTATGTCTGCCCGAACTGCAAGCATAGTGAATTTATCACAGACGGCAGCGTTGGCTCCGGTTTTGACCTGCCGCCTAAGAACTGTCCGGAATGCGGCACAGAGATGAACCGGGACGGCCATGACATCCCATTTGAAACCTTCCTGGGATTTGACGGAGACAAAGCACCGGATATCGACCTGAACTTCTCCGGGGAATACCAGTCCTCTGCCCATCGTTATACAGAAGAGCTGTTCGGCCGGGACAACGTGTTTAAGGCCGGCACCATTGCCGCGGTAGCTGATAAGACTGCCTATGGCTATGTAAAGAAGTATCTGGAAGAACGGGGATTGGTATACAGCCCTACTGAAATCAACCGCCTTTCTATTGGCTGCACCGGAATCAAGCGTACCACTGGTCAGCATCCCGGCGGCATGGTGGTTGTGCCCAGTGATTACGATGTGTATGACTTCACGCCGGTACAGCATCCGGCAGATGATGTGGAATCTGATATTCTGACCACCCACTTCGATTTCCATTCGCTCCATGATACCATCCTAAAGCTGGACGAACTGGGACATGTGGTTCCGACCATGTATAAGCATCTGGAGGACTTTACCGGAATCCGGATTCATGATGTTCCCACTACGGATCCAAAGGTCATTCAGATGTGTACCGATGCTTCTGTCCTGGGTGTAACACCGGAGGAAATCTATTGCCAGACAGGAAGCCTGGGCATTCCGGAAATGGGTACCGGATTTACCATCCAGATGCTGCTGGACTCCAAACCGAAAAAGTTCAGCGACTTCCTGCAAGTATCCGGCTTGTCTCACGGAACCGATGTATGGCTGGGCAATGCAAAGGATCTGATTGATAACGGAACCTGTACCATTTCAGACGTTATCGGAACCCGTGACAGCATTATGACCTATCTGCTGCATAAGGGCGTAGAGCCGAAGCAGGCCTTTCAGATCATGGAAGATACCCGTAAGGGAAAGGCACCAAAGACCTTTACGCCGGAGCGCATTCAGATGCTGAAGGATCACAATGTGCCCCAGTGGTATATTGACAGCTGCCTGAAAATCAAATACATGTTCCCGAAGGCGCATGCGGCAGCTTATGTTACTGCGGCCATTAAGCTGGGCTGGTTTAAGCTGTACCATCCTCTGGCCTATTATGCGGTATATTTCAGCACAAGAGGCGATGACTTTGACGCAATTCTGGCATTGCAGGGAAAGGAAGCTGTCCGTGCCAAAATTGATGAATTGAAGGAAAAGGGAAATGAACGTTCCAAAAAGGAGAGCGACCTGCTGGATACGCTGCTGATCGTAAATGAAATGCTCAGCCGCGGCTGTGAGTTCTTGCCCATAGATCTGTACAAATCCCACGCCGACCGCTATCTGGTAGAAGACGGAAAAATCAGAATTCCGTTCAGTGCCATTCCTGGTATCGGAATGTCTGCTGCCCATAATCTCTATGAAACGGCGCAGAAGCGCAACTTCATTTCCATTGAAGAATTCCAGGCACAGAGCGGCGCATCAAAAACAATAATTGAAACGCTGGAGCAAATGAATGCTTTAGGCAATTTGCCGAAATCCAGCCAGATGACGCTCTTTTAAATCAGAAGGCCTTGACATATGTTTCTTTTTGTGCTACTATAGCATTGTATTAGCACAGTAAAGTGATTCTTAGGAGGAATTATGAGAAAATATGATTTGATCACCCCGGAGGGGACAAAAGATTTTTTATTTGAAGAATGCCTGGTGCGCCGGGAGATTGAGCAGGAGTTGCACCAGATGTTCCGGAGCAAGGGCTATTCTGAACTCACCACGCCGGGACTGGAATTTTTCGATGTATTTCAGTCGGAGTCGGGACATTATCCCCAGGAACGGCTGTATAAGCTGACAGACAGCAAGGGACGCCTTCTGGTACTTCGCCCGGAATCCACAATGCCGATTGCACGTGTAGCGGCAACCCGTCTGCGGGATGCTGCGCTTCCGCTGCGCCTGTATTATAATCAGAGCGTCTATCGGTTTGAGCCGGCTTTAAAGGGACGCAGTGATGAACTGACGCAGATGGGAATTGAACTGTTGGGTTCTTCCTCTTATCTGGCCGATGTAGAAATGGTGACAACGGCAATTGAATCCCTGGCTGCATGCAGCGGTGATGATACCAGCTTTTCTCTGGAGCTGGGAGATGCCGGTGTATTTAAGGAACTGATGGGTGAATTAAACGCTACACCGGAAGAACGGGAAAATATTCGTTACCTGATTGAAACCAAGAATTATCCGGCTTTGAATGATGTTCTGGACACCATGGGAGACGGAAAAATCGTTGCTTCTCTGAAAAAGCTGCCGGCGCTGTTCGGGGGAGAAGAGGTCTTTGAAAAGGCTTCTCAGCTGTACTCCAGTGAGCGGATTGATGAGATTCTGAAGGATCTGCGGAAGCTGTATGAAGATATCTCCGCAGTAATCGGAAAGGGCCGCCTGACAGTAGATCTGGGTATGGTAAACAATGCAGATTATTACACCGGTGTGATCATTAAGGGCTACCTGGAAGGCTATGGAGAAGAAGTACTCTCCGGAGGACGGTATAATAAGCTGTTGTCTGATTTCGGCTATGATATCCCGGCAACCGGCTTTGCCATCAATGTTGATGCTGTGGCAAATGTACGTCTCAAGAGTCACACCGTTTGTGTACAGCCGGCAGATGCAGTTGTTTTTGCAGCGTCCGGCTATGAAATCAAGGCGGTGACAGTGGCAAAGGAACTGCGTGACAAGGGACAGATAGTGGAGTACGCATTGTTTGATACCATGGAACTGGTACGAGAGTATGCAAAGGAAAAAGGCATCGGCAGAATTGTTGTTGTCGGAGAAGAAGTAACGGAGGTAGAATAAATGGTGAAACCGTTGAGAATTGCCCTGACAAAAGGGAGACTGGAAAAAGATACGGTTGGTCTGCTGGAAAAACTGGGCTATGACTGCACTGCGGTTCGGGAAAAAGGCCGCCGCCTGATTCTGCCGATTCCGGATGGAAATATGGAAGTTGTCCTGGCAAAGGCCAATGACGTTATCACTTATGTAGAACACGGCGTCTGCGACATGGGCGTAGTCGGCAAAGATACCATTATTGAAATGCAGGGCAAGTTCTTTGAACTGGTGGACCTGGGCTTCGGCAGATGCAAGTTTGCCCTGGCATGCAAAAAGGGAACCGATTTTTACAGCGGCTTCGGCGTAAAATGCATTGCAACCAAATATCCGAATGTTGCGCGCCGCTTTTTTGAAAGCAAGGGCATGGACGTGGATATTGTAAAAATCGAAGGCTCTGTAGAACTGGCACCGTTGCTGGGACTGGCAGACGGTATCGTGGACATTGTTGAAACCGGTGTAACACTTCGGGAAAACGGACTGGAAGTAGTAGAAGACGTGGTTCCGATTTCTGCAAGACTTATTGCCAATACCGTCAGCCTGAAACTGCGGCAGACAGAAATTGAAGCTTTGATTCAGAAGATTGAGGAGGCTTTATCATGATTACCATGAAAACCATTAACGCCAGTGATCTGGCACAGCGTGACGCATTTTTCACTAGTCTGGACAAGCGCACCGGCGAGACAAACCAGCGCGTTACAGAAACTGTCAGCGAAATTATTCGCACCGTCAAGGAAGGCGGCGATCAGGCAGTCAAGAATTACACCTTGAAATTTGACGGCAGCCTGCCGGAATATTATGAGGTGCCCAGAGAGGTAATCAATGACGCCTTGACCAATGCAGATCCTTCTTTTGTGGATGCTATGCTGAATGCCATTGAAAACGTTCGCGATTTCCACCAGCGCCAGGTGCAGGAGGGCTTCATTCATGCTTTGCCCAACGGTGTGATTCTGGGACAGCGTGTCCGCGGCCTGGAGCGTGTGGGCTTGTATGTACCGGGCGGCACGGCAGCTTATCCTTCCAGCGTTATTATGAATGCAGTTCCGGCAAAGATTGCCGGCGTGAAGGAGATCATCATGGTAACACCGCCCTGCAAGGATGGCACACCGAATCCGGATATTCTGGTGGCAGCCGGACTGTGCGGCGTAGACCGTATATTCCTCTCCGGCGGCGCACAGGCCATTGCAGCGCTGGCATATGGTACTGAAGAGATTCCGAAGGTGGACAAGATTGTCGGCCCTGGAAACATCTTTGTAGCTACCGCAAAGAAGTTGCTGTATGGCGTAGTGGATATCGATATGATTGCAGGCCCCAGCGAGGTTCTGGTCATGGCGGATGAAACCGCAGATCCGAAATTTGTTGCCGCAGACCTGATGTCTCAGGCAGAGCATGACGTACTAGCTTCTGCAATTCTGGTAACTACCAGTGCAGAACTGGCAGAAAAGGTGCAGGCAGAGATCAACCGCCAGGTACAGTATCTCTCCCGGAAGGAAATCATTGAGAAGTCCATGAATGAGTACGGCGCAGTTCTGCTGTGCAATACCCGTGAAGAAGCCACTGTTCTGGCAAATATGGTTGCACCGGAGCACCTGGAAGTCCTCATGGAGAGCCCCATGGAATTGCTGGGCGCGCTGGACAATGCAGGTTCTGTCTTCCTGGGCGCATATGCATCGGAACCGCTGGGCGACTACTACGCCGGCCCGAACCACGTTTTGCCCACCAGCGGAACAGCACGGTTCTTCTCACCCCTGGGCGTACAGAGCTTTACCAAGCGTTCCAGCTACACCTACTATACCAGAGATGCCCTGCGGGAAGCCAAGGACGATATTGTGCTGATTGCCAACAAGGAAGGCCTGACCGCACACGCCAATGCAATTACGGTGCGGTTTGAGGATGAAAAGCAGTAACGAGAATCCCATTGTAAAAATTCTTGGGACTTCCGACAAGATCTTTTTTCAGTTTGAACAGGGCGAAATTGTTCTTGGCAATGGAGAGTTTATGGCAAAGAGCGGATCCATCGCTGGGTTTTACGTATACACAGACAGTCTGAGATACAGAGATTCTCATGTCTCTCCTACGGAAATTCAGAAAATGGAATTGACAGGTAAAGCAGTAGCTTATCAGTGCGGCAAGAATTTTTCAATTGAATTTATCTAACACAAGGAGGAATCCATATGCGGCAAGCACAACTTGCACGAAAGACCAAAGAGACAGACATACAGGTAGCCGTAAAACTGGACAACATGGGAACTGCCAACATCGATACCGGCATCGGCTTTTTTGACCATATGCTGACAGCATTGTCTGTTCACAGCGGCATCAGTATGGACATTGCCGTAAAGGGTGACCTCTATGTGGACGGCCACCATACCGTGGAGGACACTGGCATTGTCCTGGGGAAAGCACTGGGCGAAGCGCTGGGAGATAAGTCCGGCATTACCCGTTACGGCAATGCGTTCATTCCCATGGATGAAGCGCTGGCATTTTGCAGCCTGGACATCAGCAATCGGCCGTTCCTGGTATTTCAGGGAACATTCACCAATGCTATGATCGGACAGTATGATGCCTGCCTGACGGAGGAATTTTTCCGTGCCTTTGCATTCAACGCCGGCATCACGCTTCATGTGAATATGATGTATGGCTCCAACGATCACCATAAATGTGAAGCCGCTTTCAAAGCCGTTGCCCATGCGCTGAAAACTGCGGTAACACCGTTGGAAGTCGGCAAGACCTTATCCACGAAAGGAGTGCTGTAAGATGATTGCAATTGTTGATTACGGTGCAGGCAATATTTTCAGCGTGAAAAATGCGCTGGATTATCTGGGACTTCCTGCTGCACTGACCGCTGATCCGGAAGCTATCCGGAAGGCAGATGCACTGATTCTCCCCGGTGTGGGAGCTTTCCCCAGTGCCATGCAGATGCTGCATGACAGCGGCCTGACTGACGTGATTCGAGAAGAGTCGCACAAAAAGCCTTTCCTGGGAATCTGTCTGGGAATGCAGCTGATTTTTGAAAAGGGATATGAATTCGAAGAATGCGATGGCCTGGGACTGGTTCCTGGCAAGGTGGAAAAAATCGAAGCGCCCGGCATGGTGATTCCCCATATGGGATGGAATAAGCTGGAAATGCAGCATGACTGCCCCATTCTCCGAAATCTGCCGGAGGAATCTTATGTGTACTTTGTCCACTCCTATCAGGCAGTCGTGCCGGACGAATATCTGGCTGCCTATGTGGAATACGGTACGGCAAAAATTCCGGCAATGGTCTATGACGGAAAGACGGTTTACGGCGCACAGTTCCACCCGGAAAAAAGCGGTGAAACCGGATTGCAAATTCTGCGGAACTTCGGAGGGCTGATCGGATGATTATTTTACCTGCAATTGACATCAAAGACGGAAACTGCGTCCGTCTGTTCAAAGGTGATTTTTCCACAGTGGAAAAAGTAGCCGCAGATTATATGGAAACGGCAAAGGGTTTTGAAGCTGCCGGCGCTTCCTGGATTCACATGGTAGATCTGGACGGTGCCAAAGAGGGCAGACCGGTCAACCAGCATATCTACGAGGATGTGGCGGCCAAAACCGGACTGAAAGTGGAAGTCGGCGGCGGCATCCGGAATTTGGAAACGATTGATACCTACCTGAAAAGCGGTGTGGAACGGGTCATCCTGGGCTCCGCAGCGCTGAAAAATCCGCAGTTGGTAAAGGATGCTGTACAAAAGTTCGGCAGCCGGCATATTGCAGTGGGAATCGATGCCAAAAACGGCATGGTTGCCACAGAGGGTTGGCTGGAAGAATCTGACACGGATTACATCACACTCGCCAAAGAAATGATTGCAGTGGGCGTGCAGTATTTTATCGTGACGGATATTGCAAAGGACGGCACACTGTCCGGCGTAAATCTGGAACAGCTGAAAGATCTGCGTGACGCAACAGAGGGCAATTGCAAGATTATTGCCAGCGGCGGGGTTCACACCATTGCAGACATTCGGGGTTGTAAGGAACTGGGATTGTACGGCACAATCTGTGGAAAGTCGATTTATAAAGGCACATTGGATTTGCGGGAAGCCATTGCCTTGGCGGAAGGAGTGTAACTTATGCTGGCAAAACGAATCATTCCTTGTTTGGACGTAAGAAACGGAAAAGTGGTCAAAGGCGTAAACTTTGAGGGAATCAAAGATGTCGGCGATCCTGTAGAATGTGCCTATGCCTATAACCAGCAGGGCGCGGATGAAATCGTATTCTATGACATCACCGCTTCCTATGAGGGCAGAGGCGTTATGCTGGACGTGGTACGGGAAACTGCCAAAAAGGTTTTTGTTCCGCTGACAGTCGGCGGCGGCATCAAGACAGTGGATGATATCCGGGAAACGCTGCGCGCCGGTGCGGACAAGGTTTCGGTCAATTCTCAGGCCGTGCAGAATCCACAGCTGATCAAGGACGGCGCAGACATTTTCGGTTGTCAGTGCATTTGTGTCGGCGTTGATGCGAAAAAGGTTGGCGAGAATCAGTGGACAGTGTTCATTAACGGCGGCCGTGTGGATATGCACCTAGATCTCATTGATTGGGTAAAGCGGTGCGAGCAGCTAGGTGCCGGCGAAATCTGCCTGAATTCCATTGACACAGATGGTGTGCGGGGCGGATTTGATCTGCCGATGCTGAAAGCAGTTTGTGACGCAGTGCAGATCCCGGTAATTGCCAGCGGCGGTGCCGGAAAGTTGTCTGATTTTGCAGATGCTTTCCTGGAAACCGGCTGCTCTGCGGCATTGGCGGCATCTCTGTTCCATTTCCGGGAGCTGACTGTGCAGGAAGTTAAGGCAGATTGCCGTGCCAAGGGAATTCCCATGCGGTAAAATGGCAAAGGAAGTGTGACTATGCGTTTTCTTGTCTTTTGCCTGCTCTTGATTCCAGCTGTTCAGCTGGCTGCCGGATGGGCAATGCGGTATCACGCGCCCAAAAAGATCAACTCATGGGTCGGATACCGTACAGAACGTTCCATGCAAAATGAGGAGAGCTGGAAATTTGCAAATCAGTATTGCGGCAGACTCTGGATGCTTTTTGGCGCAGCAATGCTTGTTGTTTCTGCGGCAGCCTGTATCAGTCTGCGGTTTGTCTCGGAAAAGACGGCGGCGCTTCTGGCAGCTGTTGCTGTCAGCGTACAGACTGCAGAGTTGCTGCTGGCTCTTTTCCCGGTGGAGCGTGCACTCAAAAAGAAATTTCAAAAATAAGAAGGAGAATCACATGGTTGAAATTGATATCAACAACCTGGATGTCTATTTCCAGAAGGGCGAGCTGATTCCGGCCATTGCCTTTGATGTGGATACAAAGACAGTTTTGATGCTGGCCTATATGAATCAGGAAAGCCTGCGGAAAACGCTGGAAACCGGCTATACCTGGTATTGGAGCCGTTCCCGTCAGGAACTCTGGAATAAAGGTGCCACCAGCGGCCATCTGCAAAAGGTGGTTTCCATATACAGCGACTGTGATAATGACACGTTGCTTTTAAACGTAAAACAGACCGGTGTGGCATGTCATACCGGATCCTATAGCTGTTTTTTCAATAAAATGTATCAGGAGGACGAAACAAAATGAACGCACTGGAAGAACTGTATGAGGTTGTCATGAGCCGGAAGGCAATGTATGAAAACGGAGAAGTGGATGTAGAATCCCAGAAGTCCTATACCTGCTATCTGTTTTCCAAGGGACAGGACAAGATTCTGAAAAAATGCGGAGAAGAGTGCTCTGAAACTATTATTGCCGCAAAGAATAATGACAATGAAGAACTTAAAAATGAAATCGCAGATCTGATGTATCATATCATGGTGCTGTGTGCACAGCAGAATCTGCCGTGGTCAGAAGTAGAAGCCGTTCTGGACGAAAGAAGCAAGAAGATCGGCAATCTGAAAACCTTTAAAAATGTAGATCACAATTCCTGAAAACTAAGGGGATATGCTTCTGCAAATGCTGAAAAAATCGTTGTACCTGGTTGCGGTGCAACGATTTTTTTGCTGTAGCAAGCACAAAACGAAAACCTTCTGAATACACTATAGAGAAGCACCTGTCAGGCAGCTGACGGGAACGCTAGAGTGATATGAGGAGGTATTTCTAATGAGTCAATATCGTCCCACACCGGAACAGTGTGCAGAAACGGTTCCGATTAAAGTCAACCGGATATTCGACAGCTGCAGCGACCGGGATTGTTTTTCCAATCTTCAGGTATTGATGGACGGAGGCGAACTTCCGTCAAATATCAATATGGTAAAGTGCCGCTGTGTCCGCGTTTCGGATATCTGCATGAATATAGAGCCGGTTCCGTTTAACCGCGGATTCTACTCCATTGATCTGACGTATACGTTCCGGGTTGAACTGATGGCCTATGAGCGCTCCTGCGGAAGCCCGGTGCTGCTCACCGGAACAGCCTATGCCAGCAAAAATGTGATTCTGTACGGCGGCGAAAGCAATACCAAGACATTTTTCAGCAGCGGCGAACAGCTGGGGGACACCAATGCTTGCTGCGAAACAGTGAACCTTCCTACTGCGGCAGTTCAGGTTGTCGATCCCATTGCACTGGAAGCCAGAGTTGGCTCCGTTTGTGCACCGGATACAGTAACGCCTGTGCGTACTGTTATCATGACGCTGGGTCTGTTTTCCGTGGTAGAGCTGTTTCGCCCGGTAACCATTTTGGTTCCCACGTATGAGTACACGATTCCCACTAAGGAATGCCATATGGATACAGAATCGCCTTGTGCGGTATTCGACAAGATCCGGTTTCCGGCAGAAGAATTTTCTCCCGGTTCGCTTCCCGGCATTGCAAAAGAAGAAAGCTGTGATTGTGCACAGGCTATGGAACAGACCGATCACAGTACATCATAATCCTATGACACCAACGGGCGGCAATTTGTCGCTCGTTTGTTGTATGAGACCCCCTATCGCAGGAAAGGAGAAAACATGCGCCGACAGGTTTATCGCCAGCGCCGCAGGAACATCCGGTCTGCTTTGGTATTTGTGCTGGCCGCTGTGCTTTTGACCGGTCTCCTGGTGCGGACAGATCGTGCGGTTCGTCCCAATCTCTGTGCTGTCTGTGAAAGTGAAACCAAACGATTCGGAACAAAGGTAATGGCGGACAGCGTTACGCAGGTGCTGGGAGAAAAGACGGTTTCCTATGAGGATTTTGCAGAATTGCTCTATGACAGTTCCGGGAATGTTGCGGCGGTGGAAACACATGCAGACCAGATTAATCAGCTGCAAGCCGCGTTGCTTACAGCAGTGCAGCAAAATCTGGATGACTGCCGGGATGCTTTTCTGGAAGTCTCTCTGGGCACAGCCAGCGGCATCTGGATATTTGCTGATCATGGGCCGCGTATAAAGGTACGGCTGATGCCGATTGGCCATGCTGATGTCAAGCTGGTCAGCACACTGGAATCCGCCGGAGTGAACCAGACCTGCCATACCATCCGCGCAGAAGTAACTGCAGAAATCGCTGCGGCAATTCCATTTTCCAAAACCAATGTGTCAGTACAGTATGACTGCCTGCTTCTGGAAACCGTTGTGGTAGGCAATGTGCCGGAGTCCTATCTGGAATTTCATGGAGATCATGCAGAAAAATAGAACGAAATGGCTTTTGGCATGAACTAGTCAGGAAAAGAATCTTCGTTCTCTCGGCCTAAAATTTCGCAATGAAAGAAAAAAAGCATGAAAAAATTGTAAAAGGTCTAGCATATGAGGAAGATTTGTGGTATAATAAAGATGCATGCCATATGACAGTTCCTTCAAGCGAGATTCATGAAAGCTGTCATGCTTTCGGCACAGCACAATGAGGAGTATCAGACCATGGATGAAATGACAGCACAGCAGCGGATAGATGCCCTGCGAAAGTCGCTGGAGCTTTATAATCAGCAATATTATGATCAGGATAATCCTACCATTTCCGATTATGATTACGACCGGCTGATGCGGGAACTGGAAACGCTGGAACAGGAATTCCCACAGTTTCAGCGCACAGATTCCCCGACACAGCATGTGGGCGGAACGGCTTCCAGAACGTTCCAGAAGGTTTCCCATGATGTACAGATGATGAGCTTGCAGGATGTATTTTCAGATGATGAGATGCGCGCCTTTATAGAGCGCTGCCAGGAAGAACTGGAACATCCGGCGTTTATCGTGGAACCTAAAATTGACGGCCTTTCCGTTTCGCTGGAATATACCAATGGTGTGTTTACAAGGGGGTCTACGAGAGGAGACGGCTTTGTAGGCGAAGATGTGACTGAAAATCTACGTACCATTGCCAATATCCCGAAAACTCTGCACCATGCGCCGGCGTATCTGGAAGTGCGGGGAGAGGTTTATATGCCGCGAAAGAGCTTTGCGGCACTGGTGGAGCAGCAGGAGCAGGACGGAGAGATTCCGGCCAAAAATCCGCGGAATGCTGCTGCTGGTTCTTTGCGGCAAAAGGATGCTGCTGTAACTGCCAGCCGAAATCTGGATATCTGGATTTTCAATGTGCAGCAGATTGCAGGTGTAACCCTTGCTTCTCACCTGGAATCTCTGGAATATCTTTCTTCTGTCGGGTTTCCGACAGTGATTCCGCATAGCGCGAAGCAGATAGACGCGGACGCTGTATTGCAGCAGATTGCCGCAATTGGAGAAGCACGTGTGGGCTATGCCTATGACACAGACGGCGTTGTGGTAAAAGTGGACGATTTTGCCCAGCGGGAGGAAATGGGGGCAACCTCAAAATTTCCGAAATGGGCGGCGGCGTTTAAATTTCCGCCGGAAGAAAAGGAAACAGTTCTACGTGAGATTGTTCTGAGTGTAGGCAGAACCGGCGTGATTACACCGGTGGCAGTCTTTGATCCGGTGCAGCTTGCCGGAACGGAAGTGTCCCGTGCAACACTGCACAACCAGGATTTTATTACTGAACGGGAAATCTGCATCGGAGATACCATTTCCGTGCGAAAAGCCGGAGAAATTATTCCGGAGGTGCTGCGTGTTACAAAGCACAGCACAGATGCATCTCCGTATCAGCTGCCGGACTGCTGCCCGGTTTGTCATACACCGGCGGTACGGGATCCGGAAGAAGCAGCACTGCGCTGTCCGAATCCGGATTGTCCGGCGCAGCTGATGAAGCGGATGATCCATTTCGTTTCAAAGGATGCCATGAATATTGACGGCCTGGGGCCGCAGAACCTGGCAGCACTCCAGGAGAATGGACTGGTTGCTTCTGTGGCAGATCTCTACACGCTGCAAAAGGAAGATCTGATGGAACTGGATCGCTTTGCGGAAAAGTCAGCAGATAATCTGATCCGCTCTATTGCAGCTTCCAAGGGAAACAGTCTGGATCGACTGATTTTTGCCCTGGGAATCCGTGGAATTGGCTCCCGGGCTGCCAAGCTGCTCTGTGAGCGTTTCCCCACTATGGAGGCCATTCTCCGTGCAGATGTCTCTGAAATTCAGCAGATTGACGGATTCGGAGAGACGATGGCGGAGAGCATTGTCCGCGCATGGAAAGAGCCGCATATGCAACAGCTGATTGTACGCTTGCAGGAATACGGCTGTAATATGACTTATCACGGAACTGCTGTGGAAGATGACCGTTTTGCCAATCAGACCTTTGTTCTCACCGGAACACTTTCCACCATGAAACGCAGTGAAGCAAAGGATTTGATTTTGCGGTATGGCGGAAAGGTAAGCGGCAGTGTTTCGAAAAAAACGACCTATGTTGTTGCCGGCGAATCTGCCGGAAGCAAACTAGATAAAGCGAATGCACTGGGAATTCCTGTGCTCAGCGAAGACGAATTTCGTCAGAAAATTCAGGAAAGGATCGAGAAAGATGAAAATTGATATTGCACATATTGCAAAGCTGTCCCGGCTGCGGATTGAGCCGGACAAAATGGAGAAGTTTGAGACGGATATGGCGGCCATTGTGGATATGGTAGACCGTCTGCCGGATGTAGAGGATGAACTGACCCTGGATGCTGCACATCCTATGAAGCTCCGGGAAGATGTGGCAGTGGAGCATAAATTCCGCCGGGAAGAAATGCTTGCCAATGCACCGGAAGTACAGTCCGGATGCCTGGTTGTTCCGAAGACGGTTGAATAAGGAGGAAGTTGAGAAATGAAGCTGTTTGAAAAAAATGCCGCAGAGCTTTCTGAAATGCTGCAAAAGAAAGAGTGCAGCGCCGCAGAACTGACAAAGGATGTGCTCTCTCAGATCGAGATGAAGGAGTCTTCCGTTGGTGCCTATGTGACATGCTGTCAGGATTGTCTGGAGCAGGCTGAAAAAATCGACAATGCCCGTGCCGCAGGGGAGGAACTGCATCCTCTGGCAGGGATTCCTCTGGGAATCAAGGATAATATTTCCACCAAGGGAATCCGCACCACCTGCTCTTCCAGAATGCTGGAAAATTATGTGCCGCCGTTTGATGCCACTGTTGTACAGGCGGTTCGGAAAACAGGCATGATCATTACCGGTAAGATGAATATGGATGAATTCGCAATGGGTTCTTCCACAGAAACCTCTTATTTCCATCAGACACACAACCCACATAATCTGGATTGTGTTCCCGGCGGTTCTTCCGGCGGCAGTGCAGCTGCTGTGGCAGCAGGAGAAGCCATCCTGACACTGGGTTCTGATACCGGCGGATCCATTCGCCAGCCGGCATCTCTGTGCGGCGTCGTGGGATTAAAGCCTACCTATGGCAGTGTTTCCCGGTATGGTCTGGTGGCATTCGCTTCCTCTCTGGATCAGATCGGGCCGCTGGGTAAATCCGTTAAGGATGCTGCTCTGCTGCAAAGCGTAATTCAGGGGCATGACAACATGGATGCCACTTCTGCTTACCGCACCTATGCCAACCTGTATGACAACCTGAACGGAAATGTACAGGGACTGCGCATTGGCGTTCCAAAGGAATATTTCGGCGCAGGAATTGAGCCGGAAGTGAAGGATGCTGTTTTTGCTGCAATTAAGCTGCTGGAGCAGAATGGCGCAACAGTTAAGGAGATCTCTCTTCCCAGCACAGAATATGCCATCAACACCTACTACATCATTGCATCTGCGGAAGCTTCCTCCAACCTGGCACGGTTTGACGGCGTAAAGTACGGCTACCGCGCTAAGGAATACGACGGCCTGACTGATATGTATGAGAGAACCAGAAGTGAAGGCTTCGGCGATGAAGTCAAGCGCCGGATTATGCTGGGCACCTTTGTACTGAGTTCCGGCTTTTATGATGCATACTATAAGAAGGCAAAGCTGGTACAGCGCCGCATCGGACAGGAATTTGCATCTGCATTCCAGGACTGCGATGTTATCATCACACCGACTGCACCGTCTGCCGCTTTCCGCATCGGCGAGAATATCGGCGATCCGCTGAAGATGTACTATAGCGATGTCTGCACTGTTACTGTAAATATTGCCGGACTGCCGGCAGTGAGTGTACCGTGCGGAAAATCTGCCGCTGGTTTGCCGCTTGGCATGCAGCTGATCGGAAACAAGTTTGCAGAACAGACGATTTTGAACGCCGCTTATGGATATGAGCAGCTGGTCGGCGGATTCCAGTCTATCCCGGAAACGTTTTGAGCAGAGCAGGAGGAATAACGTACATGAAAGATTATGAAATTGTAGTGGGCCTGGAGGTTCACGCTGAGCTGAATACAAAGTCTAAGATTTATTGCAACTGCCGGAATGCATTCGGACTGGAAGTCAATACACAGGTTTGCCCGGTCTGCATGGGTATGCCCGGTACACTGCCGACACTGAATGAAAAAGTAGTAGAATATGCAATTAAAATGGGACATGCTATGCACTGCCAAATCAATGGTGTCTGCAAGCAGGACAGAAAGAATTATTTCTATCCGGATCTTCCTAAGGCATACCAGATTTCTCAGGCAGAAGTGCCGCTCTGCGGAAACGGCTACCTGGATGTTATGGTAAACGGAGAGATGAAGCGCATTGGTGTTACCAGAATTCACATTGAAGAGGATGCCGGAAAGCTGCTGCATGATGAATCCTTCTCTGGTTCCCTGGTAGATCTGAACCGCTGCGGCGTTCCGTTGATTGAAATTGTTTCCGAGCCGGATATCCGCAGCAGTGCTGAAGCAAAGGCTTATCTGGAAACCATCAAGTCCATTCTCCAGTACCTGAACATTTCCGACTGTAAGATGCAGGAAGGTTCTATCCGCTGCGATGTTAACGTATCTGTTCGGGAAAAAGGCGCTACAGAATTCGGCACACGCTGCGAAATGAAGAATGTCAACAGCTTCAGTGCAGCAGTCCGCGGTATTGAATATGAGGCAAAGCGCCAGATTGAAATTTTGGAAGCCGGCGGAACCATTGCACAGGAAACACGCCGCTGGGATGATATTAAGGGCATGAGTATTGTGATGCGTTCCAAGGAAGATGCCCAGGACTATCGGTATTTCCCGGAGCCGGATCTTTTGACAATTGTAGTGCCGGATGAAAAAATTCAGGCGTTGAAGGAAAGTATTCCGGAACTGCCGAATGTAAAGCTCCAGAGATATGTGTTCGATTTCGGTCTGTCTCAGACAGATGCAACACTGATTGCAGAAGATATTGCACGTTCTGGTTTGTTTGATGCCTGCGTTGCACTGAATGTCTGCAAGCCGAAGAGCATCAGTAACTGGATTCTGGCTGATGTGGCAAAGTACACTAATGAAACCGGTAAGACGATTCCGGAAACTGCACTGACACCGGAGCATCTGACGGCTCTGATTGCACAGGTAGAAAAGGGCGTTATCTCCAATGCTTCTGCGAAAAAGGTATTTGCTGTTATTGTCGAAGAAGATAAAGACCCCATTGCCATCATTGAAGAAAAGGGCATGAAGCAAAACTCGGATACCGGCTTTCTGGAACAGCTGGCAAAGGATGTGCTGGCACAGAACGAAAAATCCGTACAGGACTATAAAAACGGAAAAACCAATGCACTGGGCTATCTGGTTGGCCAGTGCATGAAGGCTTCTAAGGGAAAAGCAAATCCGGGTATTGTCAAGGAAATTGTAACACGTATGCTGAACGCATAAAAATAAGCAGCACAGTATCCGATTGGTACTGTGCTGCTTGGAATATAAGCTTTTCAAATATTTTGCAGCGAAACATCCGGGAATCTCTTTGTGACAAAAGGCGGCGGTGCCGTATGTACGCACAGACCGCTTAAGTCAGAAAGGCAGCTGGTTTCTTCCGGATTAAATTCCAGCTGATAAGCCCACAGCTGCTGGTACTTGCAGTGTGTGGCGCGGTTTGCTTTTCCATTTCCGTATTTGTTGTCTCCCAAAAGCGGTGTTCCCATGTGCGCTAGATGCGCACGAATCTGATGGGTTCTCCCGGTGATGAGATGAACAGAGAGGAGTGCAAAGGAATTGTGCTGTGCAAGTGTGCGATAGCCGGTGATAATTTCCTGAAACCCCTCCGCTTTCGTATCGCGGATGGTAACGGTGTTATGTGTGTCCGATTTCTTATGCCAGGCATGGAGAACAGCGCTGGGCTGCTTTGGAATCCCCACTGTGATGCAGAGGTAGGTTTTGTGGATTCGGTTTTCCCGAATGAGCCGGTTAATCTCCCGGAGGGCAGAGGCTGTCTTGGCAGCAATGACAATGCCGCCGGTGTTTCGGTCTAATCGGTTGCAAAGAGCCGGCGTAAAGCTCTGTTCTGCTTCCGGATGGTAGGCACCGGTTTTATACAGGTAGTGTAAAACCCGATTGATCAGCGTATTTGGTGTCTGTCGGTTGTCGCAGTGTACCACAAGCCCTACTGGTTTAGAGACAAGCAGCAGCTGCTCATTTTCAAAGAGAATGTCCAGCTGATCCGGCGCCTGTAAAAATTCCGGCTCAGACTTTGGAACAGGGGCACTTTCCGGATATAAAAGCGTGTCCGGGAGAAACAGCGTAACCATATCTCCTGGCATCAGGCGCTGATCCGGTGTACACCGCTTTTTGTTGATTTTGATGTGCTTGGTGCGGATCGCCTTATAAACGGCGCCTTTCGGAAGCGCAGGCAAAACCTTTTGCAGGAAGCGGTCCAGGCGCTGTCCGCTGTCATTTTCTTGAATTTCAAATTGTTTCATTTTGTATTTGCTGCCTGCAATTTGCGGCAGCACTCCTTTTCTATAGGGATTTGTCTTTTATTATAGCATAGATCCCGGAAAAAGAAAAGTGTTTTATCAACGGTGCTGGGAGGATGCGCATGAAATATGAAAAAGCAGCAAATCCGCATGCTGGCCATCGGCAAAGAATGCGGGAGCGTTTTCAAAAGGATGGCCTGGATCATTTTCAGCAACACGAAATACTGGAGCTGCTCCTGTTCTATGCGCTGCCGCGAGTTAATACCAATGCGATTGCCCATGAGCTGATACAGCGGTTTCATTCTCTGTCCGGTGTTTTGGATGCAGATGTGCTGGAATTGAAGCAAGTGCACGGCATCAGTGAAAACGCAGCTGTGTTTTTAAAGATGATCCCGGCGGTATGCCGTCAGTATCAGCTGGACAAAATGCGGGAACATCTTGTGTTGGATTCTACGCAGAGCATCCTGGACTACGGAAAGGCACAGTTTTCCGGGGTGGAAGAAGAACGGGTTCTGCTGATGTGCCTGAGTGAATCTCTGGAATTGCAGCATTGTGAAACAATTTCGAAGGGCAATACCCAAAGTGCCCTGTTGGACATTCATGCTGTGGTAGCGTGTGCAATCCGCATGCGCAGCCGCCAGGTGATACTAGCACATAATCATCCACATGCCGTTGCAGAATTTTCAGACGCAGATCTTTTTGCAACACAGCGTCTGCGTCAGGTGCTGCGTTCTATGGAAATCATATTATTGGACCATATTGTCATTGGAAAAAGCGGCGATGCTGTTTCTATGCGGCAGCTGATGGGCTGGACGGATTAAAGGCTTTGCTGAGAGAGGAGGAATCAGAATGGATCATTTTGAATTGCATGCACCGTATGCACCGACTGGTGATCAGCCGGAAGCAATTGCACAGTTGGTAAAGGGAATTGAAAACGGAGACCGGGAACAGACGCTTCTGGGTGTTACCGGTTCCGGCAAAACTTTTACGATTGCCAATGTAATTGCAAAAGTAAATAAACCTACATTGGTACTGGCACATAACAAAATCTTGGCCGCGCAGCTTTGTTCTGAGTTTCGGGAATTTTTCCCTAATAATGCGGTAGAATATTTCGTGAGCTACTATGATTACTATCAGCCGGAAGCCTATATTCCCAGTACGGACAGCTATATCGAGAAGGATTCATCCATCAATGATGAAATTGATAAAATGCGGCATAGTGCTACTGCCTCTTTGGCAGAGCGAAAAGATGTGATCATTGTTGCCAGTGTTTCCTGTATTTACTCTCTCGGCAGCCCGGAAGAATACCGCTCTATGATGGTTTCTATTCGCCCCGGCATGCAGAAGTCCAGAGAAGAACTTATCGATGCGCTGGTTGCGATTCAATATGAACGGAATGACATCAACTTCGTCCGGAACAAATTTCGGGTACGGGGAGATGTGGTGGAAATCTTTCCGGCCGCTTCGACAGATAAAGCGATTCGCGTAGAATTTTTCGGAGATGAAATCGACCGGATTCAGGAGATCAATGTGGTTACCGGAGAAGTAACGGCAACCATGCAGTATGCCGCAATCCTTCCGGCATCGCATTATGTAGTCGGCGGAGAAAAGGTGGAGCGCGCTATCCAGGAGATTCGCCGGGAAATGGTAGAACGCGTGGCATGGTTTACGGAAAATCATAAATTGATTGAGGCGCAGCGGATTCAGCAGCGCACACAATATGATATGGAAATGCTTCAGGAAATCGGCTTTTGCAGCGGCATTGAGAACTATTCCCGGATTCTTTCCGGGCGGCCGCCGGGGAGCGTTCCCTACACACTGCTGGATCACTTCCCGGAGGATTTCCTTCTGGTTGTGGATGAAAGCCATGTGACACTGCCGCAGGTACGCGCTATGTACGCCGGAGACCGTGCACGAAAGCAGACGCTGGTGGATTATGGGTTCCGTCTGCCCAGTGCATTTGATAACCGCCCTTTAAACTTTGAGGAGTTTTACAGTCATGTGCATCAGGCGATTTATGTCAGTGCTACGCCCGGCCCATTTGAGCAGGAGCATTCTGTCAGAATTGCGGAGCAGGTGATTCGTCCTACTGGTCTTTTGGATCCGGAAATTCTTGTAAAGCCTGTAGAAGGACAGATTGAGGATTTGTTCTCTGAAATTAACATTCGGACAGAAAAGAACGAACGAGTTTTGGTGACAACGCTGACCAAGAAAATGGCAGAAGATCTGACTGCTTATCTGGAACGCATGGGTGTCCGGGTGCGCTATCTGCACCATGATATTGATACCGTAGAGCGTATGGAGATTATCCGGGATCTTCGCCTGGGTGAATTTGATGTCCTGGTGGGAATTAACCTGCTGCGGGAAGGACTGGACATCCCAGAGGTTTCTCTGGTTGCAATTCTGGATGCCGATAAAGAAGGCTTCCTGCGCAGTGAAACCTCAATGATCCAGACCATTGGCCGTGCGGCCAGAAATGCACACGGACAGGTCATTATGTATGCAGACGAAGTGACAGGTTCTATGGAACGCGCTATTACAGAAACACAGCGCCGCCGGGAAAAGCAGATGGCATACAATAAGGCACACGGCATTGTTCCGAAGACAATTCAGAAGGATGTACGGGATGTCATTGAAATTACAACAAAGGCAGAAGTGGAAAAGAAAACATCCGGCAAGAAGCTGCGCGGAAAGGAAAAGCAGGCATTGTTGGAAGAATTGAAGGCGCAGATGAAAGAAGCTGCTAAGCTTTTGGAATTCGAACACGCTGCATTTCTGCGGGATAAGATCAAAAAACTGGAGGAGGAAAAATAACCAATGCTGGACAAAATTGTAGTGCGCGGTGCACGTGCCAATAATTTAAATAACATTGATGTAGAAATGCCGAGAGATAAGCTGGTTGTGATGACAGGATTGTCCGGCTCCGGAAAATCTTCCCTGGCATTTGATACAATTTTTGCAGACGGTCAGCGGCGGTATATGGAAAGTCTCTCTTCCTATGCCAGACAGTTTCTGGGACAGATGGAAAAGCCGGATGTGGACAGTATTGAAGGCTTATCGCCGGCTATCTCGATTGATCAGAAGACAACGTCTAAAAATCCGCGTTCTACGGTAGGAACTGTTACAGAAATTTATGATTACCTGCGTTTGCTCTATGCGCGTATCGGTGTTCCGCATTGTCCGGTGTGCGGCCGGGAAATCCGACAGCAGTCTGTAGATGAAATTGTAGACCGGATTCTCGCACTGGAAGAGGGAACAAAGATTCAGCTTCTGGCACCGATTGTGCGCGGAAAAAAGGGACAGCATATCAAGGCACTGGAGCAGGCGAGAAAATCAGGCTATGTCCGTGTGAGAGTAGACGGAAATCAATATGATCTTGCAGAAAAAATCACACTGGATAAAAACAAAAAGCATACCATTGAGATTATTGTAGATCGTTTGGTAGTAAAGCCCACGATTCGCACACGTCTGACAGACAGCCTGGAAACGGTTCTCGCCCTGACCGGCGGTCTTGCTTTGGTTGCAGTAGTCGGAGGGGAGGAGATGCTGTTTTCCCAGAGCTATGCATGCCCGGAGCACGGCATCTCTGTAGAGGAACTGACACCCCGGATGTTTTCCTTTAACAATCCATTTGGTGCGTGTCCGCATTGTACGGGATTGGGCGTGTTTTCCAGAATTGATCCAAAACTGGTGGTACCGAACCGGGATCTCAGTATACGCCAGGGTGCCATCAAAGCCGCCGGCTGGAACAGCCTGGATGACAGTTCCATTGCAATGATGTACTATCAGGCTATTTCACAGAAGTATCAGATTTCACTGGATGTTCCGGTAAAGGAACTTACAGAAGAGCAGCTGAACCTTTTTCTTTACGGAACAGATGGGGAAGCATTGTTTTTGCACCGGAGCA
>UQYK01000007.1 GCA_900545285.1 uncultured Ruminococcus sp. | reverse complement strand
TCGCTTTGCATAAATTTTCTTTTGAATCTTTGTCTAACTTTTTGGGGTCAGTTCAATTGACCGCACTGCCTTTTTTCATTAGTTTCTCAGAGAGAATTATTCTTCATCTGCTGCATCAGCATCATCTTCCAGCAGGGCACGCATGGAGATGGAGATACGCTTGTTTTCGATGTCGATGTCGATGATCTTAACATCTACAACATCGCCTACAGATACGATATCCTTTACATTTTCAACACGCTTGTCAGCCAGCTGAGAAATGTGAATCAGGCCGTCTACGCCATCAATGATCTGTGCAAATGCACCGAACGGTGTGATGGAAACGATAGTTACCGGAATAACATCGCCAACGCTGTAGTTTGCCTTGAATTTTTCCCACGGATTGTCTTCCTTCTTCTTGTATCCCAGAGAAATCCGATTGTTTTCCCGATCCAGTTCCTTGATGTAAACTTCGATTACGTCACCAACGTTTACAACTTCGCTCGGATGCTTGATGCGCTTCCAGGACAGTTCAGAAATGTGAACCATGCCGTCAATGCCGCCCAGGTCAACAAATGCGCCGTAGCTGGTCAGAGACTTTACTTCGCCCTTGTAAACCTTGCCGACTTCAGCAGTTTCCCAGAATGCAGCCTTTGCAGCATCCTTTTCAGCCTTCAGAACAGCCTTGATGGAACCAACGGCTCTTCTGCGGTGCTCGTTGACTTCCAGAATGACAAAACGCTGTGTGGTCTTTACCAGAGAATCCATCTCTGCGCCTCTCGGCAGACCGCTCTGAGATGCCGGAATAAATACCCGTACACCAGCATAAGTGATGATAACGCCGCCCTTTACAGCTGCGTTGACTGTGCCTTCCAGAACAGTGCCTTCATCCTTTGCCTTGATGATTTCCTCAAAGCCCTTCATTTCGTCAACCTTTTTCTTGGAAAGTGTTACGATACCTTCCTGATCGTTGATCTTTGTGACAATCAGATCCAACTCATCGCCAATAGCAACAATATCAGAGGGCTTCTTGGAAGGGTCGTCTGTCAGTTCGCTCAGCGGAACATAGCCAGTGTGCTTTGTGCCGACATCTACGATTGCTTCTGTATTGTTCAGAGAGCAAACAGTGCCCTTTACTTTCTCCCCTGTATGTATTTTTTTGAAGGACTGATCCAGTGCTTCCGCAAAGTTGATATCTTCCTCCGTGTTGTTGTTATCCATGATTTCAGTCATAGTCTGTTGAACCTCCTTAATGATATGTGCCGGTGTGGACGCGCCGGCGGTAATGCCGATTTTCTCAGCATTCCTAAGGTCTAAAGTGTAAAGCTCATCCGAATTTTCAATATGATAAGACCTACAGTTTCTGTTGCAGACATGATACAGCTTTACCGTATTGGAGCTGTGTCTGCCGCCCACAATAATCATTAAATCTGACTTGCGAGAGAGTTTGTCTGCGTCGGACTGCCGCACCTGTGTAGCGTGGCAGATTGTATCGTAAACCATAATATTCGGGTTGTCCTTGGGAAGAGCTTCTAAACACTTTTCCCATACTAATATATTATACGTTGTTTGCGCAACAATTGCAAGTCTTTTGCTAGAATTCACTAAATTTTTTTGAAAAAATTCGTTTAGAGCTTTTTCACTTTCAAAAACAAAGCAGTTTCCTTTACAATGCCCAACAATTGCGGCAACTTCCGGATGATTGGCATCTCCGGCAATGAGAATAAAATCTCCGGCCCTGGTGTGCTCTTCTACAATGCGGTGAATTTTTGCGACAAAGGGGCAGGTGGCATCTACATAAGGGTTTCCGGCCTGTTCCAGCTCTTCATACACACTTGCGCTGACACCGTGAGAGCGGATAACCACGCATTCTTCTGGTTGCAAATCTGCAATGGAATCCACGATGCGCGCCCCGCGGCTGGTGAGATCGTCTACCACGTTTTGATTGTGAATAATCGGGCCTAAGGTGGCGATGTGGTGGTGCTGTTCCAGTGCCTGATAACAGAGCTTGACCGCGCGGTCTACCCCGAAGCAAAAGCCGGCAGATGCGGCCACTGTGATTTCAGCCATGTCGAATTATTCCTCCGTAGTCCGGGCAGACTGCTCTGCCTGCTTTTTTTGTTCCAGTGCAGCACGCTTTTTGTCCTGTGCAATTTCAATAGATGTGCGGTGCTTGGGGACATCATGCAGAATCGGAAACGGCGGATTATCTTCTACCATTGTCTTGATGCTGTTCATGATATCCTTCCGCATGGCGTGCATTTCATGGGGTGTGGAATTTGCATCCAGCCCGTAGTCTGCGGCATACAGGGGCTTTCCCACCCGGACACAGATGCGGCTGCGGAAGTGCAGGTTATTGGAATCAAAGACCAGTCCGATGGGCACTACCGGTTTTCCGCTTCTGGCCGCCAGGACGCAGACGCCGCTTTTGCCTCGTCCCACTTTGCCGTCTGTGTGACGCGTACCCTCCGGGAAAATGGTCAGATGACGGCGCTTGTCCAGGCGGCGCGTGGCCTCTGTGAGCATGTCATACTCCGGGTGCTTGGCATCTGCCGTAGGAAAGGCACCCATGAATCGGATGAAATTCCCGAAAACAGGATTTTTGAAGAGTGGTTCTTTTGCAATAAAGTTAAAGGGATGCGGCGCAGCCATTGCCACGAGAACCGGATCCAGATAGCTGCGGTGATTGGATGCAAAAATAATCGCTGTGCCATTGGGAATATTTTCCCTTCCCTCAAAGGAAATGCGGTAATAGAACAGGAATACAAACCGCACAATATAGTAGGCAATGCGGTAAAAGAAAAATACAATGGGATAAGGCAAAAAACAACCTCCTTTTCAGAGCATGCTGTCGGTATGGTTATTCTACGTCCAGCCGCTGTTCAATCAAGTCCATGATTTCCTCGCAGACTTCATGGAAGCCCATATTTGTGCTGTCGATGAGGACGGCGTCCTTTGCCTGCTGCAGCGGCGAAACCTCGCGGTGCATATCGTTATAATCCCGCTGTTTGATGTCGCTCAGAATCTGGTCATAGGTGGGCTTGTCCGGCTTGTCCTCCATTTCCAGATAGCGGCGGCTGGCGCGTTCTTCCGCAGAGGCAGTCAGATAAATTTTCAGGTCTGCGTCCGGAAGCACTACAGTGCCGATATCCCGGCCGTCCATAATTACGTTGAATTCCCGTGAAATATCCCGCTGGGTTTCCAGCAGGAACTCCCGTACCTCCGGCAGTGCAGAGACTTCAGAGGCCTTCATGGAAATTTCCGGGGTGCGGATTTTATCAGTGACATTTTCATCATTCAGGAAAATGCACTGGGTGCCGCCGAAATACTTGAGTTCCAGGTGGCACTTGTCCTCCAGCGCCTCCAGAAATGCCTTTCTGGAGGGATATTCTGTGGAGAACAGGGCAATGGCACGATAGAGCGCGCCGGTGTCTACATAGACAAAGCCCAGTTCAGAGGCAACTTCTCTGGCAATACTGCTTTTGCCGGCTCCCGCAGGGCCGTCAATGGCGATATTAATTGTTTTCATATGGATGATATCTCCTTTTTATGTATCATATATCACCGCTGTCCTGGAAGAACAGCGGATCAGAGCAATCGAAACCGCAAACTATTCTGACAGTACCCGATTGCCTGAAAAAATTTGGAACAAAATTACAATGCAGAAAATCTGCGATGCCGTTGGTATCAGGGTTCTGCTGCACCCTGCATGGCAATTCCGGCGCTGTACGCCGTCGCAAAGGCGATTTGCAGATTGAAACCGCCGGTATAGCCGTCTGCATCCAGGATTTCTCCGGCAAAATACAGCCCCGGACAGCACTTCGATTCCATAGTCTTGGCGTTGATCTCCCGGACGGATACACCGCCCCGTGTGATAATGGCCTCATCAATGGGTCGGAATGCCCGAATCCGCAGGGGCAGCGCTTTTATCCGGCTGTCCAGCGTCTGCCGCTGTTCCCGTGTAAGGCTGTTTGCCTTTTGATTGGGCGGAATCCGGCACTGCCGCAGTACCGGCAGAATCAGCTTTGCCGGAAGCAGGGCGTGGAGCAGGTTCCCTAAGTCCCGGTTGGGGCTTTCGGAGAGATCGCGCTGTATGCGCCGATCCAGCTGCTCCGGTGTCAGGCCGGGCTTCAGGTCAATCTCCAGCCGATAGTCCTGGGGTGTGCCTTTTCGCATCACAGCGCTGGCACTGAGCACCAGCGGCCCGGATACCCCAAAATGGGTAAAGAGCATTTCTCCCAGTTCTTCGAACACGCATTTTTCTCCGCGGTACAGCCGTAGGGTGACGTTGCGGAGAGAAAGCCCCATGGCATCCCGGCACCAGATTTCTTCTGTGACCAGGGGAATCAGGGACGGCTGGGGGGAGACAATGGTATGTCCGGCCTCCTGTGCCAGGAGATAGCCGGAGCCGTCGGAACCCGTTTTGGGATAGGACATGCCGCCGGTTGCCAAAAGTGTCGTTTTGGCGTGGATTTCACGCCCGTCTGTGAGAACGGCGCCGGTGCAGCGTCCGTCGGGACTGCGCAGCAGATGTGCCGCTTTGCCGCGGACTACCGGAATGCCGGCACGCTTTACAGCATACCGCAGCGCCTGTACAATGTCCTCGGCCCGGTCACTGACGGGAAATACCCGGCCGCCCCGTTCTGTTTTCAGCGGAACGCCCAGATCCTCAAAATACGCCATGACATCCTGGGGCATGCACCGGGAAAAGGCGCTGTACAAAAACTTGCTGTTGCCGGGAATATTGGCAAAAAGCGTGTCTCTGTCACAATTGTTGGTGAGATTGCACCGTCCTTTTCCGGTAATGCGGAGCTTTCGTCCGATTTGTTCATTTTGTTCTAAAATGATGCAGCGTTCTCCGCTGCCGGCGGCGGTCAGCGCAGCAAATACGCCGGCCGGGCCGCCGCCGATACATAAGTGGTCTGTATCCATATTCCCTCACATTCTTTAGAACTTGTACGCAAGTGTGTCTGCCGCCGGGAAATTTTCCGGCAGCATGGTTTCTATTCAGGAGAGCAGCTTTTTGGTGCGCGCCAGGAGTTTTTCGCGGCGTGCTTCTGTTGCAGCGGTGTCAATCTGATAGCCGTCCTGCGTTTTTTGCAGAACGTCTCCTTCTTTCACCTCTGCCGGGAGCAGCTGCAGCGGCACGTTTTCCATGCCGTCCTCGGTTTCCAGAACAGCTGTTGTTCCTTCTATTCGATCCAGAATGATCATATTTTCGCCCTCCTTCAAAGGTGGTACGCTTATTTTTCTGTGGAGACAGTCAGTGTCTGTCCGTCTGATGTAATGGTGACGGTGCCGTTTTCATCCGTGCGCCAGATCTGTTCGCCGCAGTATTGCCGGAGCCGATCTACCGCCTCCTGATGGGGATGGCCGTAGGAATTGTCATAGCCGCAGGAAATCACCGCATAACTGGGGCAGAGCGCCTGAAGAAAGTTATCGGAAGAGGATTCCCGGCTGCCGTGGTGTCCCACTTTCAGGACATCCGGATGGACATGATCCAGCGCACCGCTGCTCAAAAGATCATTTTCCTCCGGCTTGGAGGCATCTCCGGTGAAGAAAAATCCGGTGCTTCCACAGGTCAGATAGGTGCAGATGGAATAGTCATTGAGAGAACTGTAATCCTCGCCGGGGGACGGAATGATTTCCAGCGAAGCACTGCCCAGATCAATGGTGGTGGAAACGGCCTGCGTAAGGCTGAGTCCGTTTTTCTCTACGCCATCCAGGAAATTTTCATAGGTACGGGTGGTGGGAACCATATCGTCCGGCAGCGCCGGAACCATGACATTTTCAATGGTCAGATCATCATAAGCGGCAGCATAATCCAGAATCTTCGGAAATCCGCCGATATGGTCTGCATGGGGGTGTGTCCCGATAATCCAGTCCAGCTTTGTGACACCATATTTCTGGAGATCTGCCAGGATATCATTTGCGGCGCTCTGTTCGCCGGCATCAATCAGCACAGCGGCGCTGTCTGTGAGAATTAGTTCGCTGTCTCCCTGTCCCACATCCAGGAAATGTACTGTACAGCTGCCTTCTCCCGTTCCGGAAGAGGCATCTCCGCCAAAGGCCTGCTGTGCGGTATCCGTGAGATATCCTTCAATATCATCCAGCGCACAGCCGGGCAGAAGAAGCAGAGAAAGCGCCGTCAGGGTCGCCGTGATTTTTTTCGGGAAGATGTGTGGTAGTTTCGTGGTGCTGCACCTCCTTTGGATTTTGCCGGGGTGTTTTTATGCTTGTTTCCCGGCTGTCTGGCATCGGGTCTGGATTCCGGTGCCACCAGACAGCCGGGCTTGGTTCCGATGAGATCCTGCCGCCCGGCCTGCCGCAGTGCTGAGAGAACAATCTGTCTGTTCTGCGGCAGATAATATTGCAGCAGTGCACGCTGCATGGCTTTTTCCTTCGCTGTTTTGGGGACATAAACCGGCTCCATGGTATAGGGATCCAGCTCCGTATAATACATACAGGTGGAAATGGTGCCGGGTGTAGGGTAAAAGTCCTGTACCTGTTCCGGGTGCATGCCGTGATCCCGGAGAAACAGGGAGAGCTTTACGGCATCCTGCAAGGTGCTCCCCGGATGAGAGGACATCAGATAGGGAACCAGATACTGCTTTTTCCCAATGCTTTTTGTGATTTCATAAAAGCGTTTCTGAAACGCCTCATAGCATTCTATGTGCGGCTTTCCCATCTTGTCCAGTACGTTGTTGCTCACATGCTCCGGCGCAACCTTCAGCTGGCCGCTGACATGCTCCGACACCAGTTCTTTGAAGAAGGTGTCGTCCTTGTCTGCCATAACATAGTCAAACCGGATGCCGGAACGGATGAAAACCCGCTTCACCTTCGGCAGCTTTCGCAGCTTCCGGAGAATTTCTAAGTATTCGGTGTGGTCTACCTGCAATGCTTTGCACGGCTCCGGCGCAAGGCATTTCTTGCCGGGACACATGCCGTGTTTCTCCTGCTTTTTGCAGGAGGGCAGGCGAAAGTTTGCAGTAGGGCCGCCTACATCGTGGATATACCCCTTGAATCCGGGCATTTCTGTAATTTTTCTGGCTTCTTCCAGGATGGACTCCTCGCTTCGGCATGTAATGTGCCGTCCCTGGTGGAGGGCAATGGAGCAGAAGTTACAGTAGCCGAAACAGCCCCGATTGTGCGCAATGGAGAACTGTACCTCTTCGATTCCGGGAACGCCTCCCTGCGCATCATACATCGGGTGGGGACACCGCTGATAAGGCAGTCGGTACACCCCGTCCAGTTCTTCCTGCGTAAGACTCAGTGCTGGGGGATTCTGCACCAGCATCTGATTTCCATGCCGCTGGAGCACGATTTTTCCGGTGATTTCATCCTGCTGGTCATACTGCTGCCGGGTTGCTTTGGCATAGGCCTTTTTATCCCGGCATACCTGGGCATAGTCCGGGCACTGCACACCGCCCCAGGGGGTCTGCTCTGGTGATGTGAGATAGCAGGTGCCGCGGATACCAGTAATCTCCCGGATGGGAACACCGGCGGCCAGCTGCTGCGCCAGTTCTGTGATCTGGTGTTCTCCCATGCCGTACATCAGCAGATCTGCGCCGCTGTCGGCCAGAATGGAAGGACGAACCGTATCGTCCCAATAATCATAGTGGGCAAACCGCCGGAGCGAGGCCTCCAGACCGCCGATGGCAATGGCAGCGTCCGGATATGCCTCTCTGATCTTTTGGCAGTAGGTAATAACAGCGCGGTCAGGACGCAGCCCGGCTTTTCCGCCGGGGGAGTACATGTCAGTGCTCCGTCTGCGCTTTGCGGAAGTATAGTGGGCAACCATAGAGTCAATATTGCCGCCGGTTACCAGGAATGCCAGCTTCGGGCAGCCGAACCGGGTGAAATCCCGGGTGCTGTGCCAGTTCGGCTGCGCAATGACACCCACGCTGTATCCCTGGGCTTGCAGCAGCCGGGTGATAATGGCCGCGCCGAAGCTGGGATGATCCACATAGGCATCTCCGGTGATATAGACGAAATCCGGCTGAGATACACCGGTTTCCAAAAGCTCCTGCATTGTCACAGGAAGAAAGTTGGTCATGTATGTTTTCCCTCATTTATTGCAGCCGCCGCATTTTTCGTTCGGCAAGCTGTTCTTTGGTCATCAGTACGCGCCGCGGTTTCGCCCCCTCATAGGGGCCGATTATGCCCATTTGCTCCAGTTCGTCCATCATGCGGGCTGCACGGGCATAGCCCAGCTTCAGCCGCCGCTGAAGCGAGGAGGTGGAGGCCTGGCCGGCTTCTACCACAATTTCAATGGCATGCTCCAAGACATCTTCATCGCTTCCCGGCTCCGGCGCATCGGAGGAAGAAGCGGTTGCGGCAGCACGCTGTTCCTTCTGTTCCGCCTTTGTGACCGGAATGCTTTTTTCCACCTGTTCCATGATTTCGCTGCTGTAGGAGGTCTGTGTCTGTTCCTTGATGAAGTCCACCACTTTTTCGATTTCCTTTGTGGAGGTAAAGCAGCCCTGTACACGGGTGGGCTTGATTTTTCCGTTAGGTAAGTACAGCATATCGCCGTGTCCCAGCAGCTTTTCCGCGCCGCCGGTATCCAGGATGGTACGGGAATCTACCTGAGACATTACAGACAGCGCAATCCGGCTGGGGATGTTTGCCTTGATAAGGCCGGTGATGATATCTGTGGTAGGACGCTGGGTTGCAATAATCAGGTGCATGCCTGCGGCACGTGCCTTTTGTGCCAGACGGCAGATGGCGTCTTCCACTTCCTTGGAGGTAGTCATCATCAGGTCTGCCAGCTCGTCAATAATTACCACAATCTGCGGCATGTATTCCAGCGTGCTGCCCGGCTGTGCGGCAGCAGCGTTGTAATCGCCCAGATCGCGGACGCTGTTTTCTGCAAAGAGATTGTACCGCCGCTGCATTTCCTGCACCGCCCAGTTTAAGGCACCGGCCGCCTTCTTCGGATCTGTTACTACCGGAATCAGCAGGTGCGGAATGCCTTCGTATACAGTAAATTCTACGATTTTCGGGTCAATGAGAATGAGCTTGACTTCGTCCGGCTTTGCATGGTACAGGATACTCATGATGATGGAGTTGGTGCAGACAGACTTACCGGAACCGGTTGCGCCGGCGATAATCATATGGGGCAGCCGTGCAATGTCTCCTACAATTGCATTGCCTGCGATATCGCGTCCCACTGCAAAGGACAGCTTGCTCTTGGAATTGCGGAAGTTGTCGCTCTCCAGGATTTCCCTGAGCGAAACGGTGTCCTTGTGATTGTTTGGCACTTCAATGCCGATGGCCGGCTTTCCGGGAATCGGTGCTTCCATTCGAACGCCCTGTGCCGCCAGGGAAAGGGCAATGTCATCTGCAAGGCCGGTGATCTTGGAAACCTTGATGCCGGCGGCAGGCTGAATTTCGTACCGTGTAACAGATGGGCCTCTGGAAATCCCGGTAATGCGAACAGAAACGCCGAAGCTGTTGAGTGTATCCACCAGAATACCGGCATTTTCCTTGAGTTCCTGCTCGGCGGCAGGATCTCCGGAACGGCTGATGCCGGGCTGTAAAAAGTCAATCGGCGGAATCTGATAGGGCTTTACGGGAATGGGTGCCGGCTGCTGTACCGGAACAGCTGGTGCTTGTTCCGCTGATGCCAGCTCCGGCGGATCCCGGAGCAGTTCCTCCGGAGAAACCAGAGCGTCTGCTGCACCGGCCGGGAAGTCTGTGGGAATGGGAATATCCACATCCATATCGAAATTTTCCGGTGCGGCACCTGCATTCTGCGGGGATGCTGTATCCGTATAATAGCTGCCGCGGATCATAGCGTCCAGATCCGGCGGCAGAAGATCGTCCTCCGGCTGCTGTGCTTCATCTGCTACAGTAGGCTCCGGTATCAATTCGGCATCCTCTTCCGGCGAAGCCCCGGAAAACAGCTTTGGCATCTGGAACTTTTTCTTTTCCTTCTGCACCTGCTTTTTCGGCGGCAGCAAAAATTCCGGTTCTTCAGGCGGAATGTCCGAATCCGGGATTTCATCAGCCCAGTCCGGCTCCTGATTCCACAACGCCCGGAGCTTTCGGAACGGCAGCATGATGTAATACCACAGCTGTCCCATGCTCCAGTCCAGCATCCACATAATGGCGATGAAGAGCAGGACAACAATGACAATCCGAGCCCCCACGGTGCCCAGAATCCGGATCAGCGGATAGGTCAGAATAACGCTGATCACGCCGCCGCTGGTAAAGGCATTATCGGCGGCAGTCTGATATAAGTAGCCCACAGCGCGGAAAAATGTTTTCTTTTCAATGCCGCCGACAAATAAAATCTGTACAAAGCTGCTGGTGAGAATGGTAATGCCAAAGCTGAAAATCAGCCGCCGTGGCAGGGACATTCCGCTCCGGTGCTCTGCGTAATAGGCGGATACCACCAGAAAAATCGGAACCAGAATCACGGAAAATCCGAAGATGCCCCGGACGAAGCGGTGGAGAAAATACCAGCCGGCACTCCCGTGAATAAACGCGATCAGAAAAAACAGAATCGCGCAGGAAAACAAAATGACGGACTGGAACTTTGCGTTTCCGAACTGCTTTTGATTCAGTTTTTCCAGTGCCGCTTCCTTTGCGGTGCGGCCGCTGTCAGAAGCTGCCTTTTTCGCCGGCGTTTTTTTTGCAGCGGCTGTTTTTTTCTTCTTGGATGAAGCTGGTTTTCTTGCCAATTTATGCTCCCTTTCTGGGGAAGCCACGCGTGCCGCACTTGCTGTCACAGGGTGCATGCGAAAAGATGCGGACAGGGTAAAACGGCCTGTCCGCATCCGCACGCATGTGTGTTTCAAGCGCTTTCCGGTGCAGCTGCCTGGATTCGGAACAAATTCTATGAGAGACAGATTCTTATTCCGGATAGCGTGGTTCCCGGGTTTCTATGAGATGATAAAGCGCTTCAATTGCATCATGCAGCGTGCCGATCTGATCGATCAGGCCGCATGCGGCGGCCTCTGCACCGGAGATCACCGTACCGATATCGGTGGCCAGTTCCTGGGTGTTTAGCATCATGCGGCTGAGATCCTCTGCGGAAATCCGGCTGTGCTGCAAAATAAAATGGTTGATGCGCTCCTGTATTTTTTCGAAATAGACCACAGTCTGGGGGACACCCAGCACCAATCCGCTGGTGCGAACCGGGTGCACCGTCATGGAGGCAGAGGGGACGATCATAGAGCGGTCAGCGCACACAGCCAGAGGAATGCCAATGGAATGTCCGCCGCCGATGACCAGTGAAACGGTGGGGGTTTTCATGCCGGCAATCATTTCTGCAATGGCAAGCCCGGCTTCTACATCGCCGCCCATGGTGTTGAGCAGGATCAAAAGCCCCTGAATGCTGCGGTCCTGTTCAATTGCCACCAATGCCGGGAGAATATGCTCATACTTCGTGGTCTTGGTATCCTCCGGCAGGATGTTGTGCCCTTCTACCTGTCCGATTATCGTGAGACAGTGAATCAGATGCTTTGCATTCTGAGAGCGGACAGAGCCGGTCTCTTCAATCAGCTGTGCCTGATCCAGCTGTTCTTCTGTGCCGGAACGGTCGGTGTTGTCTTTTTTCTCTGCTGTCATAGGGGAAAAGCTCCTTTCCTTGAAAAACCAGTGATGCAATCCATCGTTTTTCATAGGATTCCCCCAATTCGGGAAACTATGCAGCAGAGACACCGCCTCCAGCATACCTCTATATTATACCACAAATCCGGAAAAAGTCAAGGCAAAAGCGGCGATTTCCCGGAATTTCATTTTCTTCTGGAAATGCTTCTGCCAAAAGGGAAAATGGGTTCCGAAGCCCTCGAAAATCCGGTTATTTTTTTGCCGGGGGTGTCTTTTTCTTTGCCGGTGCCTTTTTGTGCTTTTTCTTTTTGCGAACGGAGTCGCCGAAGTTGCCCAGCTTTCGCCCCAGCGAAAAGTATTCTCCGTGGGCGTATGCCAAAAGGCCGCATTGCTGCAAATTCAGCTTGCCCTTGCTGTCCAGAAAGGCTTCTTCCACATTGACACCAGTGATTTCTGCTTCAAATACGGTGTGCGTCCCTAGTTCCTTCATGCTTGTGACGTGGCATTCCAGGCTGACCGGACACTGTGCAATCAGCGGTGCCTGTACCGTTTGCGCCGGCTCCGGCGTAAGGCCGCATACGGCGAATTTGTCGGTATCTCTGCCGCTGCGGACACCGCAGAAATCTGTGGCCTGCATCATAGCGGAGGTGGGAAGATTGATTACGAATTCCTGACGCTCCCGGATGATGCCATACGAATACCGGGTGGGTCGGACGGAAATGTACGTCATGGGCGGATGGGTGGCCAGGACGCCGGTCCAGGCCACGGTGAGGACATTGGGGTGCTCCATGGTGCCGCAGGTCACTAGGGTGGGGGGAACCGGTGCCAGGAGGACGCTGCCTTTCCAATGCTGTTTTGCCATAGGGAATTTCACTGCCTTTCTGCTGATAGTTTGTGTAGGGAGTCTGCCGCGTTATTTCGGCAAGACTCCTGCGGTGCATTTTGTCTATTGTATCATGTCAGATGCAAATTGTCAATTTTCGAAAAGCTTTCCGGGCGCTATTGACATTCTTTCCGAAAATCCGGTATAATGAGGATGCTTTTGGGCGCGTTTGCAAAGCACCCCTAAAAAACGTCAGAAGCTCACCGGCTTTCAGGAAAGGGAAAAATTATGATACAGTGTGCGCCGATCTTTACAGATCATATGGTACTTCAGCAGGAAAAAAATACAGCTGTATTTGGGACGGGTTCACCGGGGGAAACAGTTACAGTTTCTATCCCGGAGCGAAAGCTGTCCGCATCCGCAGTGGTGCAGCCCTCCGGCATGTGGCAGGTACAGCTGCCGCCGGCTACTGCCGGAGAGACCTGTACCCTCCGGGTCAACGATCTTGTATTTCAGGATGTGGTATTCGGAAAAGTGTGGCTGGCCGGCGGCCAGTCCAACATGGAATTTATGCTGAAAAATGCTAAGGGCGGTGCAGAGGAATTAAAGCAGTGCCCGGAACCTTCAGTTTGAGCTTTGTGAACATCCTGTGGAAAGCAGCAAAAAAGATTGCACCGTTTTCCACAACGCCTGATTTCCCGGAAATAACGATACTTTTCCACGGATTCAACAGAGCTTTCCACAAAATCAGGCCGATTGCACACTGCCGCGCAGAAATCATTTTTCCAGATGTTTGAAAATGTGAAAACGGGTGCATACTCCTGTTGAAACAAAAAATCTCCGGCGCGTCATGGAAACGCCCGGACAGTGCAGTTTTCAGCAACAGGAGGAATGCGCCATGGTAAAAGGTGTACAGAAGAAGATTATTGAAGTGAATCATCCGGACAGTCTCTATTTTGAGCGTGCTGTGTTCTATCTGAAGCCTGGCATTACACAGCTTCCGCAGCAGCTTTCACAGGCAGATGCACACGCACTGCTGCGGGAAGCCTCTCCGGAGCGGCAGACCGTTTCTCATAAGTGGGTGCGCTCTCTGCTTTTGGTGCTGTTGAGCTGCGGCATGACGGCCGCTGCCTTTTTGCTCCTGCGGTGACAAATTCTGCATTCTGCATTTTCCGTCATTTTTCCCTTGTGTTTTTGCAGGAGACGTGCTATAATAAAAGGAAAGTTTTCTATCCGGGAACAGAATGGGAGACCTGTGTCTGTTTTTCAGCGCCTTTCTTGCACCGGTTGAATATGCAGAAACAAGCAGGAGGAATCAGAAACGCTATGAGTCAGAGAAGATCGAATTCACGCCGCGGAACAGAAAAGGATACGGCAAAGGAGCAGGATCGGATTGCCGGCAGAAATCCGGTGCTGGAAGCGCTGCGCAGCGGTGCCATGATCGACACGATCTATGTCAGCCAGGAAAGTGGCGGCTTGCAAGAAATTATCCAGATGGCAAAAGAACGGGAGATTCCGGTAAAAATTGTAACTGAATCTAAGCTCAATCAGCTCACCGGCGGCGCTGTCCACCAGGGTGTGGCGGCAGACGGCGCGTGTGCGAGCTATGTTTCCCTGGAGGATTTGTTGAAACGGGCAGAAGAAAAGGGAGAGCCGCCGCTTCTGGTACTCTGTGACGGCATCCAGGATCCCCACAATTTAGGGGCGATTATCCGAACTGCCGAGGCGGCCGGCGCACACGGCGTTGTGATTCCCAAGCGGCGCAGCGCCTCTCTCACCTTAACGGTGGGCAAGACCTCCGCCGGTGCTGCCAGCTGGCTCCCGGTGGCCAGAGTTTCAAATCTGGTCTCCGCAATGGAAACCTTAAAGGAACATGGTGTCTGGATTTACGGAACAGACGCGGCCGGGGCATCCTATACCCAGTCGGATTTTACCGGCGGAACGGCCTTTGTCATTGGCTCCGAGGGGTTCGGCATGAGCCGTCTGGTGGGCGAAACCTGTGATGCAATGCTGAGTCTGCCTATGCGCGGCAAGGTAAATTCTCTGAATGCTTCTGTAGCAGCTGGAATTTTCCTGTATGAGGCAGTGCGGCAGCGAATGGAAAAGGAGGCGTAACAGGAACAAAAACATGGCAGATCATAAATTTACCCTGGAAGAGATTTTAAGAGAATATGATTCTGACGGAAAACGTTCCGGCATTCGCCGGGAAGAGGACAGGCCGCTGTCTCACGGCACACTGGAGACAGAAAAGCTGGTGACAGCTGCCACTTCGTCCCGGCCGATTTCTCAGGAACGGGCAGGCTATCACGCAGTAGAGCCGGTTTCTGCTCCCACACCGGAAGAGGATCTGGTGGATATCAAGTCTACCATTTCTCATATCAAGGCAAATAAGGCGGCGCAGGCGGCACTGGATGCCGGAGCGTCTCCGGTGCTGCGGGAACGATTTCCTACCCAGAAGATCAATCGGGGCGGTGTTTCCTATTTACAGTCTGCGGACAGCCGGACGCGGCACAGCCTTTATCCGGAAAATGACGGCTATGACAATGCGGTAAAGCTTGCAGAGCCGGACGAGCCGGAACAGCGGCACCAGCCCAGTATCCGGCAGATGCAGGATTCCACGCGCGCCAAGGAAAAGCAGCGGCGCGGCCGCCGCAGAACAGCAGACGTTTCCTATGCCAAAAAGCCGGCAGCCGGTGCCGCCGCAGAGCGGCCGGTGCCCCATAAAAACTGGGAAGAGGAAGAAGAACTCTACTACGGCGAAAAATCGGAAACAAAACCGCTGCGGAATATGCGGCAGCGGGTGCGGCGGCAGACCTTTCAGGGAGATGCGGCTGCATTAAAGCCGGATAATATGGATTTGGTGCGGAAAACCCTGCGCAGTCTGCGCAGCGTGATCTTTTTCCGCTTTGTCACGATTCTGGTGCTGCTCCTCATCGGCACTGCGCTTGCAGTAGGCGAGGTGTATGGCGGCGGCGTTTTGGTGCAGAAGATCACGCCCCGGATTTTTGCTGGCCTGGAACTGGCACTGGGTGCGGTGGCGCTGAGCGTTTCGTTTCCCACAGTGAAAAACGGGATTCGGAACTTTCTGCGGTTTCATGCAGATACGGACAGCATGGCAGTGCTGCCCTTGATTCCGGCAATGATTGCCGCTTTGCTGGCAGTGATATGGCCGGATGTCATGGCGCAGGAGATGGTACACCTGTATATGCCCTGTGCGCTTCTGGCCATGTTTTGCAATGCGCTGGGGCGGCTTCTGGTTGTGCGCCGGGCGCTGCGGAACTGCAACGTGATTTCACATGACGGGCAAAAGCGCGTGCTTTCTTATGTTTCACAGGAAGATACGGCAGAACAGCTCACACGGGGCGTCATTCACGATTTTCCGGTTGTGGCGGCAGTGCGCCGGGCAGACTCCCTCTGTGATTTCCTGCGGTATACATATTCCACAGATATGGCCGATGCATTCTGCCGGCCGATGCTACCCATTACAGCCGGGCTGTCTCTGGTGATTGCAGTTGGTCTCACTGTAATCCGGATGGGAACAGCGTTTCATCCGGTCTGGTTCAGCGTCTTTCTTTCTATGCTGACTCTTTTTCTCACGGCCGGATGCTGTGTCGGCAGCGCACTTGTGGTGAATCTGCCGCTGGAACGGGAGTCAAAAAAGGCAGCTGCCACAGACAGCGCCATGCTGGGATACCAGAGCGTAGACGATTTCTTTGATATGAACGCGCTGCTGGTAGAGGCAACGGATCTGTTCCCGAAGGGCTCTGTGCAGATTCAGGGCATGAAAGTATTTTCCGGCGCAAAGGTGGACGAAGTGCTTCTGGATGCGGCCAGCCTGGTACAGCATGCAGACAGCATGCTCCAGAGCGCATTTGCAGAAATGATTCCAGATCGGGAATCGCTGCGGTCTGTGGAAGAATATGTCTGTGAGGACGGACAGGGGCTGTGCGGATGGATTGCGAACCGCCGCGTGCTCCTGGGCGGCAGAGAAATGATGGCAAGCCACAGTGTAGAAGGGCTTCCTACCAAAACACGGGAGGCAGAGCTGGCCGAGGGCAGCGGAGATGTCATCTATCTCTCTGTCAGCGGTGTCTTGTCAGCAATGTTTTCCATCCGGATTCTGCCGGATCCGGGCGTGCTCCGGCAAATGCGCGCGCTGAAGCAGGAGCAGATTGCCCTGGTGATCCGCACAGTGGATCATGCGGTTACACTGCGCCGCCTCAGTTCCCTGTTTGACTATCCGGAGCATCTGATGAAAATTGTTCCTACCTCCATGCATCAATTGTTTAGCCGGGAAACCTCTGACCTGGGATGCGTCAGCGCGTCTATGACAGTGGGCGGAACCGGCTTTGGCGCGGCGCATCTGCTCCTGGGTGCAAGACGTGTGCGTCGGGCGGCCTTGATGGGCGTGATTTTGCAGGTGGTTTCTGCACTGCTGGGCCTGTCGCTGGCAATGATTCATGTGGTGACAGGCGCTTACGGACAGATGACGGCGCAGTTTTTCCTTTTGTATCATCTGATTATGACCGCAGTCACTGCACTTGCAGTGCGGATTCGATAGCCCCTCCGCGCAGTCGGGAAAGGAGTCTGTGAAAATGGACAAATATCGCAAAAACGATGGAAATACAGATGCTGAGGAAACTATGTTTTTTCAGGCATCCCAGGCAGGAAAATCAACCGATCAATATGACACCCAGCAGATGAATGCCAGACAAATCCGGCAGCAGGCTGCACAGCAGGCCGGGCAGAATTCCTATCCCGGCGGCGGATACGGGCAGAATACTTCCTATGGCAATCTTCTGCCGGAGGGGGGCTATGCCCAGAATCCCTATGCCAGCCAGGGCTATGGGCCGGAAGGCTACGGCCGCCCCAATTATCCGCAGCAGAATTACGGCGGACAGGCAGGTGGCTATCGTCCGGGCGGCAATCCCCCCGGCGGCTATGCTGGCCCAAATGGGTACGGAAATCGTCCGGGGTACAACGGACAGCAGAATGCGGCATCCGGCGGATACCGGCCGTATTCCAGTTCGGGCGGTTATTCTGCCGGCGGAAACGCGCCGCGCCAGCAAAACCGTCCGGCTTCTGGTGCACGCCCGGCACAGCGTCTGGTGCAGCAGCGCGCACCGCAGTCCTCCGGCGGTTATCGGCCGCAGCAGCAGTCTGCTCCCCGCCAGCCGGTGCAGCAGCGTCCGCCGAGACAGCGCGTCCGGCAAGAAGCCCCTGCTTCGTCTGTCGGACATCACCGGAGTGGCGGCAGGAAAAAATCCCTGCTGGGCAGAATTGTCAAGATCATACTTTCTCTGATCATTATTCTGTTTCTGCTGTACTCGGCGGTGGCTATGATTGGCATTCTGGGGATGAACCGTGTGTCTACCGGAGACCGAAGTGTAACCAGCGGAAGCATGGATGCGTCCTATGTGAAAAATGTACTGGTGATCGGAACGGACACCAGAGATCCGGAGGAGGAACGGGGACGCTCCGACTCCATGATCCTTGTCTCCATGAATTCCCGTACCAATGAGCTGTACATGACCTCTTTTATGCGTGACGCTTACGTCGAAATTCCCGGAAAGGGAAGCGGCAAGCTGAACGCAGCCTATTCCTACGGCGGCCCGGAGCTGCTGATGGACACGCTGGAGCAAAACTTTGATGTGCACATTGATGATTATGTGATGATCACCTTTGCGGCGTGTGCCGATATGATCGACGCAGTCGGCGGCGTGGAAATTGAACTCTCCGACCGGGAGGCCGATGCAGTCAATGAAATCCTGATCAGCGAAGTGAACGAAATCATGGGCGACGACCGGGAGGATGACCTTCTGGACGGCGGCGGCACGCTAAAACTGGACGGCAAGCAGGCACTGTCCTACAGCCGTATCCGCCATGTGGGCAATGCCGATTTTGAGCGGACGGAACGGCAGAGAACAGTCATGCAGCAGGTTATGACAAAAGCGAAACAGAATCCGGCGCGGTTGCTTTCCATTTGCATGAAGGCACTCCCGGATATGACAACCAATCTCTCTGTGGGACAGCTCTACGGCTATGCAGTGACCACACCGCTCAAGCTGGCGTTTTATGAAACCAAACAGCAGCGGATTCCGGAGGATGGCACCTACAGCGGCGCAGATATCAATGGAGAATCTGTGCTCCAGATTGATCTTGATGCGGCGCAAAAGCAGCTGAAGGATACCGTGTTTGCCGATTAAAGATCTGTAGGGCAAAGAAAAACGGATGAAAAAAGCGGACGGTTTCCAAGAGCCTGCACAAGCTCTGAAAGCCGCCCGTTTTTCTTTGAAAACCTGTCTTCATAGGACACGTGTATACGCTTGTGAAGACAGGTTCTGAGAAACAGGGTCAGAAAAACGGCACCCCGTTTCCGAAGTGCCGTTTTTCCCTCTTACTATTCTACTTAATCTTTGAAAGATTGGTGTGATTTTTAATCTACAATAAACTTGGAGATTGCTTTGACCAACTCGTCCGGATCTTCTGTATGCGCAACCAGTTCAATCGGCTTGGACAGATCCAGGCTGAAAATACCCATAATGGACTTTGCATCAATTGCATACCGGCCGGAAACCAAATCGATATCGTAGTTGAAGCGCATTACTGTATTGACGAATTCCTTAACATCATTGATTGCATTCAGTTGAATTTTTGTCTCATAGTTAACCATACACAATACCTCCTCCGAAAGACCTGTTATCCAGAATCTTTCTTTCGTTGTCCACAAATCTGCAAAACAAAAGGAAAACATCACGGGAGCAGCACGTGCATGCTGTCTGTGGCTTTCTCTTGCTCTGTGTTTATAGCATACCACGAAATATTTTTCTTGTCAAGACACTGAAACCATTTTCGTCGATATCATATAAACGCTCGCAATTTCCATTGGTATTTTTGACGGTGATGCTAACATTTGTGGAAGCTGTGTGAAAATCAGGAGAAATTCCTGTCGAAAAAAGTAACGTATTTTTGTGCATTTTTCCGGATCTGGCTTTTTTCATTTCCAGGAACAATGCGGTTTCTGTTCCTGTCCGGCACCTGCGGAAGCAGTCGGGCGGAAGCAGAGTTTCAGAAAGGAGAGCGGCTATTTTGAACTGCTGTTTTATCACCTTTGGCTGCAAAGTCAACACCTGTGAAACTGCCGGAATGGAACTGATGGTGCAACAGGCAGGCCATACGGTTGTAAAGGATCCGGCACAGGCGGATGCCGTAATTTTAAATTCCTGTACGGTCACGGAATCCGGAGACAACCGGGTGCGCACCGCTATCCGGAAAATCCGGCAGCGTGATCCGCAGGTTTATATTGTATTAACCGGATGTTTTGCCCAGGCTTATCCGGAGCGCGCGGCACAGATCACAGAAGTGGATCTGGTGCTGGGTACCAAAAATCGGAAGCGTCTGCCGGAGCTGCTCCATCAGCTGGCGGCGAAAGAGACGATACAGACCGCAGTGGAGGCATATACCGCCAAGGATGCATTTGAGGTGCTGCCCAGCGGCATAATGCCGGACAATACTCGGGGTTTTTTGAAAATCCAGGACGGCTGCAACTGCTTTTGCAGTTACTGTATCATTCCCTATGCCAGAGGACGATGCCGCAGTATGCCTTTGGAAGTGCTGAAACAATCTGCGGCGGATTTTGTGAAAAACGGCTATCAGGAAATTGTGCTGTGCGGCATCAACCTGGGGTTTTATGGGATGGAATGGGGCGGCTCGCTGGCAGATGCCGTGGAGTGCTGTGCCGGAACAGAGGGGCTGCACCGGGTGCGCCTTGGTTCGCTGGAACCGGAGCGCCTGACAGAAGAGGTGCTGTCCCGTCTGGCGGCGCTGCCGGCCTTTTGCCCGCAGTTTCATTTGTCGCTGCAAAGCGGCTGTGACAGAACGCTGCGCCGCATGAACCGGCGGTATACCGCATCTGCCTATGAGGAAATCTGCGAAAGAATCCGGAGATATTTTCCGGACTGTGCCATTACCACGGATTTTATGGTGGGATTTCCAGGGGAGACAGATGCAGATTTTGCGGAGTCTCTTGCTATGGCAGAGCGCATGCAGTTTGCCGCCATGCACGTATTCCGCTATTCTCCCAGAGCCGGAACGCGTGCGGCGCAGGAGCCGGAGCAGTGCACGGATTCTGTAAAAACCCGGCGGATGGAGCAGGCGCAGCTTGCGGCAAAGCGGGCCAAAAAAGCCTTTCTGGAAGCACAGGTGGGAAAGGTAGTTCCGGTTCTGTTTGAACGGGAACGGAACGACGGATTTCATGTCGGTCATGCCCCAAACGGCACCAGAATACGAGTTTCTGCAAAAAATTCAAAAAAAAGTTTGCGTAATCAGATTTTTTGTGTTAAAATAAAAGAGAGCGATGCGGACTGCTGCTATGGAAGTTTTGCGGCGGCAGACGCAAATTCGTGAAAAAAGGAGATTTATCATGTCTGTTTCCCGTATTTATGTTGAAAAGAAGCCGGAATTTGCAGTAGAAGCACGTGCAGTTCTGAGTGACATTCAAACAGCACTGCGCCTGAATGTGACAGATGTTCGGATTTTTAACCGCTATGATGCGGATCATCTGACAGAAGCCGCATTTGAACGCGCCATCCCCACTGTTTTTTCAGAACCGGCAGTAGATTACATCTACAGAGAGCTTCCGGCACTGGAATCCGGTCAGCGGATGTTTGCGACAGAGTATCTGCCCGGTCAGTTCGACCAGCGCGCCGACAGCTGTGAGCAGTGTATTCAGATTCTGCTCCAGGGCGAGCGCTGCCGTGTCCGTACCGCACAGGTATTTGTCATCACCGGCAATCTGTCTGATGCAGAATTTGACCGGCTGAAAGCATATCTCATCAACCCGGTAGAGCGCCGGGAGGCTGCCATGGAACAGCCGGAAACACTGGATACAAATTATACGATTCCTACAACAGTAGAAACACTCACCGGATTCATTGGCCTGTCTGAAGAAGAATTAAAGCAGTTTATTGCAGACTATGGCCTTGCCATGGACTTGGGAGACATTCAGTTCTGCCAGAAATATTTCCGCGATACAGAACACCGGGATCCCACCATCACAGAAGTGCGGATGATCGATACCTATTGGTCTGACCACTGCCGCCACACCACTTTCCTGACACAGATTTCGGATGTGGACATCCCCACAGATTACATCAAGGAAACCTATGACGCTTACTGCGAAGTCCGCCAGGAACTGGGCAGAGGTGAAAAGCCCATGACACTGATGGATCTGGCAACAATTGCAGCGAAAAAGCTGAAGGCAGACGGAAAATTGCAGGATCTGGATGAAAGTGAAGAGATCAATGCCTGCTCGGTAAAGATCAAGGTGGATGTTGCCGGCAAGGAAGAAGACTGGATTCTCATGTTTAAGAATGAGACCCACAACCATCCGACTGAAATCGAACCGTTCGGCGGCGCTGCAACCTGTCTCGGCGGCGCGATCCGGGATCCGCTGTCCGGACGTTCCTATGTATACCAGGCAATGCGTGTTACCGGCGCTGCAAATCCGCTGGTTCCGGTAGAGGACACCATGGCCGGAAAGCTGCCGCAGAGAAAGATTACTGTGGGCGCGGCAAACGGCTACAGCTCCTACGGCAACCAGATTGGTCTGGCAACCGGTCATGTAGCAGAGGTATACCATCCTGGTTATATGGCAAAGCGGATGGAAATCGGTGCCGTACTGGGTGCGGCACCGGCCTCCAACATTCGCCGGGAAGCACCGGTGCCGGGAGATATTGTTATCCTTCTGGGCGGAAAGACCGGCCGTGACGGCTGCGGCGGTGCTACTGGTTCTTCTAAGTCCCATACAGTAGAATCCCTGGGACACTGCGGCGCAGAAGTACAGAAGGGTAATGCGCCCGAAGAGCGCAAACTCCAGCGTCTGTTCCGGAATCCGGGTGTCACACGCATGATCAAGCGTTGCAATGACTTCGGTGCAGGCGGTGTTTCTGTTGCAATCGGTGAGCTGACAGACGGTCTGGAAATCGACCTGAATGCAGTGCCGAAAAAGTATGACGGACTGGACGGAACTGAAATCGCAATCAGTGAATCCCAGGAGCGTATGGCAGTTGTAGTTGCGCCGGAGGATGCTGAAAAGTTTGTGAAGGAAGCCAGCCGGGAAAACCTGGAGGCTACCATTGTGGCAACGGTACAGGCAGAGCCGAGACTGCGGATGCACTGGAACGGCAACACCATCGTAGATCTGTCTCGTGAATTCCTCAATTCCAACGGTGCGGTAAAGCACACCAGCATTGCCATTGAAGCGCCTCAGCCGGCAGCAGAATCCACACTGACTGACGGTGCAGATGCATGGACAGAGCTGCTGTCCAGCCTGAATATCTGCTCGCAGAAGGGCCTGATTGAAAAGTTTGACTCCACCATCGGCGCAGGTACAGTTCTGATGCCGTTCGGCGGCGTATACCAGCTGTCTCCGTCTCAGGCAATGGCAGCAAAGATTCCGGTACTGCGCGGAGAAACCAACACCTGCTCTCTGATGGGCTGGGGCTATAATCCCAACGTCAGCGAGCGCAGCCCGTATCTGGGTGCAATGGATGCTGTTATTACATCGGTTGCAAAGATCGTGGCAGCCGGCGGCAGCTGGCACCACTGCTGGCTAACCTTCCAGGAATACTTTGAACGGACACAGAATGATCCCAAGCGCTGGGGCAAGCCGATGGCTGCTCTGCTGGGTGCCTTTAAGGCACAGCTGGAACTGTCCTGCGGTTCTATCGGTGGTAAGGACTCCATGTCCGGTACGTTTGAAAATATTGACGTTCCGCCGACACTGGTTTCCTTTGCCGTTTCCACTGCAAAGGCGGACAATGTAGTTTCCACAGAATTCAAGCAGGCCGGTGACAAGGTAATTATGCTCCGCCCGGCTGTGGATGCCAACGGCATTCCGGATTTCGAAAGCGTCCGCACTGTCTTTGACAAGGTGGAAGCGATGATCGCAGCCGGCCGCATCCGCGCAGGTTGGGTAATCGACTACGGCGGTGCTGCGGAAGGTATTGCAAAGATGTGCTTCGGTAACGGCATTGGCTTTACCTTCGGCCGTCAGCTGACCGATGCAGAACTGTTCCAGCCGTGCTGCGGCGGATTCCTGCTGGAACTCAGCGGCGATGCCGAAGAGGGCGAGGATGTTATCGGTACTACCACTGAAAAACCGGAGATCGTCTGCCCGAAGTATACCCTCCAGCTGGACAAGCTGCTGTCCGTCTGGGAACGGAAGCTGGAACCGGTATTCCCGTGCCGCATCAAAACCACCAATGAAGTACCGGAGAAACTCTCCTATCCCAGAAAGACAACCCTGTCTGCTTCTATAAAGACAGCACAGCCCCGTGTCCTGATTCCGGTATTCCCGGGCACAAACTGCGAGTATGATACTGCACGCGTCTTTGAACGTGCCGGCGCAAGACCTCAGACCTTTATTGTCCGGAACCTGACTGCTGATGCTATGGAGGATTCCATCACCACCTTTGCTGCGCTAATTAAGCAGGCACAGATCATCATGATCCCCGGCGGTTTCAGCGGCGGTGACGAACCGGAGGGCAGCGGTAAGTTTATCACAGCCTTCTTCCGGAATCCGCGTATCAAGGATGCAGTACACGAACTGCTGAAAAACCGGGACGGCCTGATGCTGGGTATCTGCAACGGCTTCCAGGCTCTGGTGAAACTGGGACTGGTACCGTTTGGCGAAATCATGGATATGACGGACGTTTCTCCTACGCTGACCTTTAACACCATTGCCCGTCACCAGTCCATGCTGGTAAACACACGGATTGCTTCCAACAAGTCTCCGTGGCTGTACGGAACAGAAGTGGGCGATGTGCACACAGTGGCAATTTCCCACGGAGAAGGCCGCTTTGTGGCACCGCCGGAACTGCTGGCAGATATGGCGAAGAACGGCCAGATTGCAACCCAGTATGTCGATCTGGAAGGCAATCCTTCTATGGATATTCATTTTAACCCGAACACCTCTATGATGGCAATTGAGGGCATTACCTCTCCGGACGGCCGTGTTCTGGGGAAAATGGGACACAGCGAGCGTATCGGTCAGAATCTGTACCGCAATGTGCCGGGCGAAAAGGATCAGAAGATCTTTGAGAGCGGCGTTGCTTACTTCCAGTAATTGTAATATGTGATAGATGCGTATGTATCGCATACGCTGATACGAGCCGGTTGGTTTCTGTCTGGAAATCAGCCGGCTCGTTTTTTGCGCTGGATGTGCAGGACAAATGCGGCCGAAAGATTGACATTTTTCAGACGGAGTGTTATAATAGGGGCTGACAAGAGCCGGATGGAAAAATAGTGGCTCTAATGGAATGATGGAATACAGGATGGAAATGTATGAAAATTGTAGTAATCGGAAATGGAAAAGTGGGCAGCAATCTGTCTGCTGCACTGGTGGCAGAGGGACATGACGTTACTGTTGTGGATTGTGAGGAAGCCCACTTGCGGAAAACGCAGAACACCCTGGACGTTATGTGCATTGAAGGAAACGGGGCAACCGCCGAAATTCAGATGGAGGCCGGAGTAAACAAGGCCGGTCTGGTGATTGCTGCCACGCCCTATGATGAGTTGAACATTCTCTGCTGTCTGATCGGAAAGCGGCTGGGTGCCAAAAAGACGATTTCCCGTGTGCGGAATCCGGAGTATTACCGGCAGATGCATCTGATTCGGGAGGATCTAGGGCTGTCTATGGTGATTAACCCGGAACTTTCTACTGCGGATGAAATTTCACGGGTTTTGATTTTTCCATCAGCGGCAAAGGTAGAGGTATTCGAAAAGGGTCGGCTGGAACTGGTGGAATATCGTCTGCCGGAGGTTTCGGCGCTCAATGATATCAGCTTGCAGGAAATGTACAAAAAGGTGAAAACCAAGTTCCTGATCTGTGCAGTTCAGCGGAAAAACGATATCTTTATTCCGGACGGCGACTTCGTGCTTCGCGCAGGAGACCGGATTCATCTGGTGTCCTCTCATAAGAACATTGAGCGGTTTTTCCGCGCCAGCGGCCTGATGAAGGATAAAATTAAGACGGTTATGCTGGTTGGCGGCGGCAGAGTCGGCTATTATCTGGCGCTGCAGCTGCTGAGTGTAGGGATGCGGGTGAAAATTGTGGAAAAAGACCACGTCCGCTGCATGGAGCTGGCCGAACTGCTCCCGAAGGCCATCGTCATTGAAGGGGATGGTACAGACCAGGAACTGTTGCTGGAAGAGGGTATTCTGCGTGCGGATGCGTTTGTTTCACTCACGGGCATTGATGAGGAAAATATAGTGCTGTCTCTGTTCGCAAAGGATGCCACAGATGCAAAGGTGGTCACGAAGATCAGCCGGGACAACTATCTCCGGCTGGCATCAGAACTGGGGCTGGATTGTGTGATCTCTCCCAAGTACCTGACCTCCAGCAATGTGGTGAGCTATGTGCGCTCGCTGTCGAATACGGCGGATAATGAGATTGAATCCCTGTACCATGTGGTGGGAAATCAGGTGGAAGCCATTGAATTCCGGATCCGGGATCAGATTGCAGGGCTGGTGGGCATTCCGTTGCGCCAGGTGCGCCTGAAAAAGAATATACTGATTTGTGCCGTGATCCGAAAGCGGGAGATTATCATTCCGGACGGCAGTGTTTCCATTGAACTGGGGGATTCTGTTGTGGTTGTGTCAAAGGATTATCATTTTTCAATGGTAAAGGATATTCTGGGATAGGCGGTATGGCATGAACAGAGCAATTGTATTTCATTATCTGGCCAGAGCAATGCTGATTGGTTCTGCGCTGTTTGCAGTGCCGGCGCTGGTGAGTCTCATTTATCACGAATATTTCTGTATGCTGGTGTTCCTGGCAGTTGGCGCAGTGGTTGCGCTGCTTTCTCTGCCGCTGGCGCTGATCCGGCCGAAGGACAGGCGCATGTTTGCCCGGGAGGGCATGGTGATTGCGGCGCTGCTGTGGGTGCTGTTCTCTCTTGTGGGTGCTCTGCCCTTTTATGTCAGCGGCTGGATTCCGGATTTCTGCGATGCGGTATTTGAGAGTATTTCCGGTTTTACCACAACGGGTTCTACCATTTTGACTAATGTGGAGATTTTGCCCAAGGGCATGCTCTTCTGGCGGAGCTTTACCCACTGGGTTGGAGGAATGGGCGTTTTGGTGCTGGCTATCGCCATTCTGCCGTCCTCCAGTGACTCGATTTATCTGATGCGTGCAGAATGCCCCGGCCCTCAGGTCAGCAAGCTGGTGCCGAAGGGAAAAAATTCTGCGGTGTATCTGTATTTGATTTACACTGCGCTGACTGTGGTGACTGTGATTCTGCTGGCAGCCGGCGGCATGCCGTTGTTTGACAGTATTTGCCATGCAATGGGCATTGCAGGAACCGGCGGATTCAGCATCAAAAATGACGGAATCGCCTACTATGGCTCGGCCTACCTGGAAGGTGTTGTCACAGTGACCATGATTCTATTCGGCGCGAACTTTACGCTGTACTATCTGATGCTGGTGCGGCGCTTCCGGGAAGTGCGGAAGAATACGGAACTCAAGGTGTATCTGGCTATTCTGGCGATTTCTACCCTGCTGGTGATGTGGAATATTCGCCCGCTGTATCACACAATAGGAAAATGCTTTCGGTTTGCAGTGTTCCAGGTGGCATCAATTATGACATCCACCGGGTTTGCCACGACGGATTACAACCGTTGGCCGCTGTTCTCGCAGATGGTGCTCCTGCTGTTGATGTACATAGGAGCCTGTGCTGGTTCTACCGGCGGCGGTTTTAAGGTACAGCGCTTTGTAATTCTGTTTAAAAGCGGCGTGCTGTCCCTGCGGAAAATGCTGCATCCCAATTCTGTGAACATTATCAAGGCAGATGATAAGACCATCTCCTCGGATTCTGTGCACGGTGTCATGCGCTATCTGGTCATCTATCTGGGACTGCTGATTCTTTCACTGCTGCTAATCTCCCTGGACAATACGGATTTCGGAACTGCGTTTTCAGCGGTTTCCACCTGTATCAACAATATCGGGCCGGGACTGAATGCAGTTGGTCCGATGGAAAATTTCGGGGGGCTGTCTGATTTCTCTAAGATTGTGCTTGCCATAGATATGCTTTTGGGACGACTGGAATGTCTGCCGCTTCTGATCTTGTGCATTCCCTCCGTCTGGAGAAAGAACTTTTAAGAAATTGTATTTGAGAACCTGCCTTCACAAGAAATAGATGCGTTCTTTTCGAGCATAATTTGCCAAAAAGACATGTTCTGAATCACCGTATGGGTATAAGATGCCTGTACGGTGATTTTTTTGCAAATCGTGCTTGACAAATATATCGAGGTGTGATATACTAAGTGCGAAAGATATATCGAGATGCGATATATTATGCAAGGCCGAAGAAGGGGGGGTGCAGCATGCAGGAACGAATACGCCGGGTGTACGTGCCCATGACGGAAACCGGGTTTTACATTCTGTTTTGTTTGCAGAAAGAAATGCACGGCTACAGCATAGGGCAGCAGGTGGAAAAAATGACAGGCGGTGCGGTTAAAATCAGTCCTGGTACCATGTACGGGACGCTTTCTAAAATGGAAAAAGACGGTTTGATTCAGCGGACGCAGGAAGTGGAAAAGCGGAAGCTATACCGTATCACACCCCTGGGGCGCGAGGTACTGGCATTGGAATGCAAACGGATTGAACGGCTTTATCAGAACAGCAAAGGAGAGTGGCTTTCATGAAAACGACCAAGACCATGTTTCGGATTTTTACCATTGCGGATTATGAGCAGGAAGAACAGTTTCTGCGGCAGCAGCATCAGAACGGCTGGAAACTGAAGCGGATAACCGCTTTCGGCTTTTACCATTTTGAAGCCTGCACTCCGGAGGATGTGGTATACCGGCTGGACTTTCGCACCAAGGGAACAGACTGGGATAGCTATTTTCAGCTGTTTTCTGATTATGGCTGGGAATACTTTTCCGCCTTTCAGGAATGGAACTATTTCCGAAAGCCGGCAAACGCTACAGAAGAGAATCCGGAGATATTCAGTGACAACGCGTCCAAGCGGGAACTGATTCGGCGCGTTTCCCGAAAGCGGCTGATTCCGCTGGCTGCCTTGTTCTTGTGCTGTGTGCTGCCGAATGCGGTGCAGCAGATCACTGCCCGGAGCAATCCGTTTGGCACCTTTCTCTTTTGGTTTTGGATGGCGATGTTTGTTCTGTACAGCGTGTCAATCGGTTACTGCGGCTGGCGGCTTTTTCTGCTGAAACAGAAATATAAAAACGAATAGGCACTCGTTTCGGCAGGTTCTAAAAAAAGCAGACTGCACATATGTTGGAGCGTGTACACGCGCGTGAAAATGGATGTGAGGTGCTGCTATGAGACGATTATTTGCTGCATTGTGCGCGGCGGTTCTGTGTTTTTTACTATTGAGCAGGGGCGCGGCCGCGGCAGAGGAACCGGAAATTCCTGCGGTGTCCTATGTGCTGATGGAAGCGGAAACCGGTACGATTCTCCTGGAATCAGAAGGGGAAAAGAAGGTTTCCTGCGGTACAATGGCGAAACTGATGACCGCGCTCCTGACAGCGGAGCAGATCGAGCAGGGATGCTGGACAACGGACAGTCCGATTACAGTGACGGACGGTGTAACCGGGACAAAGGGTGCAGTGATCTGGCTGACTGCCGGAGAGGTAATGACGGTGGGAGATCTGCTGAAAGGACTGCTGATCGGAAATGCCAATGATGCTGCGGTTGCGCTGGCAGCGGCCGTCAGCGGCGATACCGAAACCTTTGTAATGGAGATGAATGCCCGTGCCTTTGATCTGGAAATGCGCAGTACCCGTTTTTCCAGTCCCCAGGGAGACGGCGACCCGGAGCAGTATACCACAGCGGCAGACCTGGCACGGCTTTGCCGGGCGCTGACTCAGTATCCGGTTTTGAAACCGTATTTGTGCACCTGGCGGGATTTTCTCCGGGGAGAAGCCACAGAACTGGTCAATGAAAATACACTGACCCGAACCGATGAAACCTGCATTGGCTTTAAGGCCTGTCACACAGAGGCTGACGGATGGAGCATTGCGGCCGGGGCAGAGCGGAACCATATGCAGTGTATCGCAGTGGTGCTGGGCTGTCAGGAAGACAATGATCGATTTGCGCTGGCGAAACAGCTGCTGCGAAAGGGCTTTTCGGGCTGGAAGGTGCTACAACCGGGATTTTCCGGAGAATTTCTCTATCCGATTCCGGTGCGTCGCGGCGTAGACCGGGCGGTGCTGGCAGAACCGGGAAAGCTCCGGGGACTCGCCGTTCCCAAGGGCTGCGGAGAACTGGAAACGGTTCTGGTGCTGCCCCGTTTTATTCAGGCACCGGTACGGAAAGGACAGCAGCTGGGGAGCGTTGCGTTCTATCAGGACGGCACGCTGCTCTATGAAACCACGGTCATTGCGGCAGATACCGTTCGAAAGCGAAATTACGGGGATGCGCTGTTGGAAATAGCCGTCAAACTGCTTAAAATGTAGAATGTAAAATTGTGTAGATTATACAAGAATCCGGATTTCTCTTGCAATCGGGCGCAGAATATAGTATGATAGATATGGTAAAGTGGTTGAGCAATGCCCTGTGTGCTCCGAATGGAAACCATCGTATCTCAACGCCTTGAAGAAAGTGGAGGGAAATTGTATTATGTCTGTAAAGCTGAATACAAAATATCTGGCAAATTATGTAAATCCGGATGAACTGACCGGAATTCGTCATGAGGTGGAAGCATCTGCAAAAATGCTCCACGAAAAGAGCGGTCTCGGCTCTGATTTCCTGGGATGGCTGACACTGCCGACCGATTATGACAAGGAAGAATTCGCACGGATCAAGGCAGCTGCCAAGAAGATTCAGAGCAATTCTGAGGTACTGGTTGTCATCGGTATCGGCGGTTCTTATCTGGGCGCACGCGCTGCAATTGAATTCCTCAAGTCGCCGTTTTACAACAACCTGAAGAAGGATACACCGGATATTTATTATGTGGGCAACAACATCAACCCCACTTATCTGAATGAGGTGCTTTCCATCTGCGAGGGCAGAGATTTCTCCGTAAACGTAATTTCCAAGTCCGGCACTACCACAGAGCCTGCACTGGCTTTCCGCGTATTCAAGCAGCTGGTAGAAAAGAAGTACGGCAAGGACGGCGCCAAGGATCATATCTTTGCAACTACAGATAAGGCAAAGGGCACACTGAAGGAACTGTCTGATACAGAGGGCTATGAGACATTTGTGGTACCGGATGATGTGGGCGGTCGTTACTCTGTTCTGACAGCAGTTGGTCTGCTGCCGATTGCAGTAGCCGGATGCGATATTGATGCGCTGATGGCAGGTGCTGCACAGGCACAGAAGGATCTCACCGCAGACTTTGACAACAATGACTGCTACAAGTACGCTGCGCTCCGGAACATCCTGTACCGGAAGGGCAAGAATGTAGAAATGCTGGTTTCTTATGAGCCGAGCTTTGTCATGATGTCTGAGTGGTACAAGCAACTGTTCGGCGAGAGTGAAGGCAAGGACAACAAGGGCATTTTCCCGTCTGCCGGCGTATTCTCTACCGATCTGCACTCCATGGGTCAGTATATCCAGGAAGGCAGCCGCATTCTGTTTGAAACAGTTGTGGACATCAAGAAGCCGAAGCAGGACTTCTATCTGGAACCGGATGCTGAAAATCTGGACGGCCTGAACTTCCTCACAGGTCAGAACATGTCTGTTGTAAACCGCAAGGCACTGGAAGGCGTTGTACTGGCGCACACAGACGGCGGCGTTCCGAACATGATTCTGGAAGTGGAAGATGTTTCTGAAAAGAGCCTGGGCTATCTGATTTATTTCTTCGAAAAGGCATGCGCAGTTTCCGGCTATCTGCTGGGTGTAAATCCGTTTAACCAGCCGGGCGTGGAAAGCTATAAGAAGAACATGTTCGCACTGCTGGGCAAGCCGGGCTATGAAGATCAGAAGGCTGCTCTGGAAGCAAAGCTGGCAAAGTAAGACAAAAATGGTGCGGCGGAATGCACAGGAATCTGTAAACCTATCCGTCGGACAGAATACTGCAATGGATACGGAAATCACTGAATTGAATTTTTCGCAGTGCTTTTTCAGAATAACACGCTGCCGGATTCCGGCACGAAAGGAGTATTATTATGGTAAAACTGATTACAGGAAAAAAAGGAAGCGGTAAAACCAAGATCATTATCGATAAAATCAATGCAGCAGTAAAATCTACAAACGGCTGTCTGGTTTGCATCGAAAAGGGCGAGACTCTGCGCCGCTCCATCAGCTACAAGGTAAGATGGTGTGATGCAGAACAGTTCTGCATCGACAGTTTTGATGCATTTTATGGCTTTGTTGCAGGCATGCTGGCAGGCAACTACGATATCAAGGAAATCTATGTAGACGGTATCCTGAAGATCGCTGGTGCAGATTTCGATGCACTGGGTCTGATGCTGGAAAAGGTAGACAAGCTGACTGGTGATGACGCTTCTGTTACCTTTACGGTTTCCGCAGATGCTTCTGAACTGCCGGCATCTGTTACCAGATATATTGACTAAGAACGGATTCTAAAAAGAGCGTTTGTCGGTTATTTTCTGGATTTTTTCAAAAAAGGCTTGACAAGACAGGCAAAAATTTGTTATAATAGGGAATGCAATGCGTGAAAGGAAGCAGGTATGGTATTACAGCTGCGGGAACTTTTTCAGATCGAAGGCAAGCGGTTGCCGGTAGAATATCAGATTTTGCCGGAAGAACTGGCTGATGTACGGGGATATCAGTTTGATGCACCAGTAACGGTGTCGGGCGTGTTTCAAAACCGCGCCGGAATTGTAACGCTCCAGTACACAGTTTCCTGTACGCTGCATGTTGTCTGTGACCGGTGTCTCCAAGAATTGACACGGGACTATTCGTATGATTTTACGCATACGGTAGTGCCCTCTCTTCAAAGTGAGGGAGATATTTATGACACGTACCTGGTAGCAAAACACGAAAGCATTGATATGAATGAGACAGCAATCTCAGATCTTTTGCTGATGCTGCCGACAAAGATGCTTTGTCGGGAGGACTGTAAGGGTCTGTGCGATATCTGTGGGTGTAATCTGAACGAAGGCACCTGCGACTGTCGAAAGTAGAAGGAGGTGCCAAGACATGGCTGTACCGAAGAATAAGGTCTCCAAGGCAAGACGTAACAAGAGACGTTCTGCTGTTTGGAAGCTCGATGCACCTGCAATGAGCACATGCAGCAACTGCGGCGCATTTAAGGCTCCGCATAAAGTTTGCAAAAACTGCGGATATTACAAGGGCGTTGCTGTTCTGAAGATGGACGATGCAGAATAAGCGATGACAAAACAATCGTTTTGTACGAGGAGGAGAGGCGGCCTTTGCCGCCTCTCTTTTTTGTATGTCGAAATAAAGGAGATGAAATCACAATGGCATTACCTGTTGTAGCTGTCGTGGGACGGCCAAATGTAGGAAAATCTACACTGTTCAATAAACTGATTGGTCAGCGGCTGTCAATTGTAGAAGACACTCCCGGTGTAACCCGTGACCGGATTTATGCCAAGGGAGAATGGCGGGACCGGTCATTCATGCTGGTGGATACCGGCGGAATTGAAACAGTGACAGATGACGTGATTTTGAAGCAAATGCGCCGTCAGGCGGAGCTGGCCATTGAACGCGCAGATGTCATTGTACTGGTCACAGATGTGCGATGCGGTGTGACCGCAGATGACAGCGCTGTGGCAAGCATGCTGCAAAAGAGCGGCAAGCCGATTGTGCTGGCCGTCAATAAATGCGATTCCATTGGGGAACCGCCCATGGAACTGTATGAATTCTATAACCTGGGAATCGGCGATCCGTACCCGATTTCTGCCGCCCATGGGCACGGTACCGGCGATATGCTGGATGCAGTATATGATCTGCTGCCGCCGGAGGATGCGTCTGAAGAAGATGCTGATGCTATCCATGTGGCAATTATCGGCAAGCCGAATGTGGGCAAATCCTCTCTGGTAAACCGTATTGCCGGGGAAGAACGTGCCATTGTGTCGAATGTGGCTGGAACAACACGAGACGCAACGGATACTACAATTGAAAATGAAAACGGAAAGTTTGTCCTGATTGATACTGCCGGCATTCGTAAAAAGTCCCGCGTGACAGAGCGGATTGAACATTACAGCGTGCTTCGTGCCTATATGGCGGTGGATCGTGCAGATGTATGTCTGATTCTGATTGATGCCGCAGAGGGCTTTACGGAACAGGATTCCAAGGTGGCCGGCTATGCCCACGAACAGGGAAAGGCTTCTATTATCGTGGTGAACAAATGGGATCTCATTGAAAAGGATAACAGTACCATGAAGGAGTATGAGGCAAAGCTGAAAAACGATTTCAGCTTTATGTCCTATGCGCCGTTCCTGTTTATTTCTGCAAAAACCGGCCAGCGTGTGGGAAAACTGTTTGAAAAGATTCACGAGGTGTACCAGCAGAACGCCATGCGGATTTCCACCGGTATGCTCAATGATGTGCTGGCTTATGCCACAACACGGGTGCAGCCGCCTTCGGATAAGGGGCGCCGCCTGAAAATTTACTACATGACGCAGGCGAGCACAAAGCCCCCTACGTTTGTTATTTTTGTCAATCGCAGCGATCTGTTCCACTTCTCCTACCAGCGGTATATTGAGAATCAGATTCGCTCTACGTTCGGCCTGACGGGCACGCCGGTTCGTTTTGTGGTGCGGGAACGCGCCCGTGACGAAAAGTAAATGGAGGCCTTGTTATGCTGATTTTGGCAATTTTTCTCTCCGCAGTTGTTTCTTATCTGCTGGGGAGTTTTAACAGTTCCATTCTGGTGGTGCGCTTGTGGAAGCACAAAGACATCCGGGACTATGGCAGCCATAATGCCGGACTGACCAATACACTGCGCTGCTTCGGAAAAGGGCCGGCTGCATTGACGCTCCTGGGCGATCTGGGAAAGGGAATTGTTGCGGTACTGCTCAGCCGGGAAATTTGCGTTTTGCTGGGGACAGGACTCACTGCGCAAAACGATGTTCATTTTATCGGTTATATTGCTGGCATTTTTGCGATATTGGGGCATGTGTTCCCGATCTTTTACCATTTTAAAGGCGGAAAAGGCGTGCTGGTGGGCGTGTCAGTCTTTCTGGGAATTGACTGGAAGGTGTTTCTCTGCCTGATTGCCATATTTATTGTGGTGCTGGCGATTTCCAGATACGTTTCACTGGGTTCTATTATCGCGGCGGCATGCTGTCCGGTGATCACCTTTTTGTTCCAGTATCTTCAGCGGGACGGACTGCCGATGTGGTATCTCTGGCTGAATACAGGACTGGCTGCGCTCATGGCAGCGTGGGTAATCTGGATGCACCGCACCAATATCCAGCGCCTGAAAGCCGGCAATGAAAACAAGTTTTCGTTTCATAAATCATCACATTCCTGATAGGAGGGTACTATGGCAAAGATTGCGATCATTGGTGCAGGGGGATTTGGAATCAGCCTTGCAATTGCTGCACATCAAAATCATCATGATGTGACTGTCTGGGATATCTCAGAAGAAATCGTCAGCGCAATTCTCCGGGACGGAGAACATAAGACAAAACTGCCGGGTGTTCCGATTCCGAAGGAAATCCGGTTCACATGTGATCCGACCTGCCTGAAGGAAAAATCCGTGGTGGTTTTTGTGGTGCCGTCCCGTTTCATTCGGTCTGTGGCACAGCAGGTGGAGCCCTATCTGGACGGGGATGCTCTGCTGGTCAATGCCAGCAAGGGATTGGAGGAAGAAACCTATCTCACTATGAGTCAGGTGATTCAGTCGGAATATCCCCATCATGCAGTAGGCGTGATCACAGGGCCGTCCCATGCAGAGGAAGTAGGCCGGGGTGTTCCCACCTCCGTTGTGGCCGCTTCGGTACAGGAGGCAGCAGCGCTGAAAATACAGGACATCTTTTCCAGCAGCACATTTCGGATTTATATCAATGACGATCCGGTGGGATGTGAGATTGGCGGCGCGTTGAAAAATATCATTGCACTGGCGGCCGGAATTTGTGATGGCCTGAAATGCGGTGATAATACCAAGGCTGCCCTGATGACCAGAGGTATTCACGAAATCACCAATCTAGGCGTGAAAATGGGCGGAAAGCCGGAAACGTTCAGCGGATTGTCCGGAATCGGAGATCTCATTGTTACCTGTTGCAGTATGCACAGCCGGAACCGCCGCGCTGGAATTCTGATCGGCGAGGGCGTTTCTCCGGAGGATGCCGTAAAACAGGTGGGAACGGTAGAAGGCTATTATTGTTGTCACGCTGCCTGGGAGCTGGCGCAGAAGCATCAGGTTTCCATGCCGATTACAGAGCAGCTGTACCAGGTGCTGTTCTGCGGCGCAAGTCCGAAAAAGGCAGTGCAGAATCTCATGAGCCGCCCGAAAAAACACGAGTATGAACCGTTTCAGTAAGAGATAAACGCAGACAGTCAGGGAAGGGAGTGACAATGCGCCGATGCTGGATTATCGGATGGATACGTTTCTGTCACTGTGTGAAACCAAAAGCTATACCAAAACGGCGGCGCATCTACATTTGACACAGCCGTCTGTGACACAGCACATCAAGTTTCTGGAACAGTACTATGGGTGTCAGCTGTTTCAATATGACGGCCGGCGTGTTGAAATTACAGCCGCCGGGGAATATCTGCACAACAAAGCACTGATTCTCCGGGCGCAGGAAATGGAAGTGCAGAAGCATCTTTCCGGCTTTCACCAGCAGGCCCCCCTTTTGGAAATCGGAATTACGCCGTCTGCATCCTTTACCCCTGCCATGCAGATTCTCTGCGGCCTGAAATGGGCTGGAACAACGCCGCGGGTACATCTGCATGTGGCAGATACCCGGACGGTTCTGCGGGAATTGCAGAGCGGTGAACTGGATGCTGCAGTGCTGGAAGGAGAAATTCCGGCAATGCTGGTAGAATCGACGGAATTGTACCGGGAACGGATTATTGCAGTCTCAGACCCGGAGCATGCAAAGGCGTTGTACGGCTGTACACTGCCGCAGCTGTTGGAGGAGCATCTTCTTTTGATGAAGCCAGGCTGCGGCCTGCGCAGTCTGGTGCGGCGCGAGCTCAACAGCCGCGGCCTCTCCTTTTATGACTTTGCCTCGGTTTTAGAGGTGGATTCCTTTTGGGTGCTGAATGAATTGCTGCGGCAAAAGGCAGGCTTTGCATTTTTGCTGGAATGCACGGCAAAGCAGGATCTGGAAGAAGGACGACTGGGACGCATTTACATTGATACACCGTCCATGTATGGAAAAATTTATTTTGTGTCCATGCGGGAACGAATGGATCGGGAACCCATCGCCTTTGTTCGGAATCTGCTGCTGCAGACGCCCGAGGAACTGCAAAAGAAAGTGCAGGAAAATCTGGGCACTTATTTCCGGCACCATTTTTAAGATACCTTTTCCACCCGTTGAAAAGAACCTGTGATTCTGTAAAATTGCAGGTTCTTTTGCTGTCCAGGCAAAAACGACAAAAAACTGCATATACTGCAAAGAAGTCTGTTTTCCCAGAAATGTAACAAGTATTTTTTTGGAAATGTTTGTTTTTTGTGGAAAATGGTGCTTGAAAACTTTTCTTTGGAAAAATCCGAAGAAAGGGACGAAAGGGGTATTTTTTATGCCATTGATTAGTTTATGCATGATTGTTCGGGACGAAGCAGAGGTATTGGGGCGCTGTCTGCAATCTGTGGCAGATCTGGTAGACGAAATAATCATAGCAGATACCGGCTCTGTGGATGAAACCAAAGCGATTGCGGCGCAGTTTGAGGCGAAAATTTATGATTTCCCCTGGTGTGACGATTTTTCGGCGGCAAGGAACTTTACAGTTCAGCAGGCAGTGGGGGACTATTGGATGTGGCTGGATGCAGATGATGTCATTGAAGGCGAAAACCGGGCACGATTAAAACAGATTCTGCAAAATCCGGATGCAGATCTGGTGTATTTGCCCTATGTCCTGTCCTTTGATTCTGCCGGAAAACCGGATTTGATTTCAAAGCGGGAACGGATTTTCCGGCGGTCAAAGGGCTATCGGTTTGAAGGGGCAGTGCATGAAGCCGTTGTCCCCCATGGTGTTATCCGCATGGGGGATGCGGCCGTTTTCCATCGAAAGGAGAAGGCAGGAGATCCAGATCGCAATCTGCGGATCTATCAGCAAAAGCGGTTGAAGGGAGAACGCTTTTCTCCCAGGGAGCAGTATTATTACGGACGGGAGTTAATCGATCACGGTGCCGATACAGCGGCCTTGTCTGTACTGGGGCACTTTTTGCAGGAGGGAAAGGGATGGGAGCCGGACTGCATTGGCGCGTGCCTGCTGTGCGCCAAGGTTTATGAGAAGCGGAATCAGGTGGAGCAGGCGCTGCAAAGTCTGCTTCGTGCGCTTTCGTATGGCGTGCCTACGCCGGAAATCTGCTGTGAAATTGGTGCATGCTTTATGAAACAGGAGCAGTGGAAAACCGCAGTATTCTGGTATCAGACTGCCATTCGGGAGGGTGCGCATCCATTTGAGGGATTCCGCAACCAGGCGTGCTGTGACTATATTCCGGCAATGCAGCTTTGTGTCTGTTATGATCGCATGGGGGACATTTCTGCTGCCGCTGCATATAATGCATTAGCCGGAAACGTTCGGCCGCAGGATCGGGCGGTAGAACAAAACCGGCAATATTTTGCTTCAAAAGGGATTATGACAGAAGCCAAGTGAAAACCGCTTGAGTTTTGTGGAAAGGAGTCTTGAGATATGGCATATTGTAATTGCGGCGAAATACCGGAGCGGCCGGACGGCCGATGCTGTGTTCCGGTTCCACCGCCGTCTCCCTGCTGCCTGCAAGGGCCGCCGGGTGTGACTGGCCCGGTTGGTGCGACAGGGCCTGCTGGTGCAGTGGGAGCCACCGGCCCCACGGGTGCGACAGGTGCAGACGGTGCAGTGGGGGCCACCGGCCCTACGGGTGCGACAGGTGCAGACGGTGCAGTGGGAGCCACCGGCCCCACCGGCCCCACGGGTGCAACAGGCGCAGACGGTGCAATGGGAGCCACCGGCCCTACGGGTGCAACAGGTGCAGACGGTGCAGTAGGCGCAACCGGCCCCACGGGTGCAACTGGTCCTACTGGCCCGACCGGTGCAACCGGACCAGAAGGGACTGTGGCGGCAGCTGCCGCAGTTCCGGATGCAACAGGAACAGAAAATATTGTAGAACAGTTCAATCTTTTGTTGAATAACCTGCGGCAAGCAGGTCTGCTGAAATTAGAATAACAGAAAAAAGGGTTGTCTTTGCTGAGGCAATCCTTTTTTTGCAGAAAAGAACTTGTATTCGACGAGAAAATGCGCTATACTGATAAATAGAGAAAGCGATATGCTGTGGAAAGAGGGGAGAGGCTTTGCCGTATTTCTGGATTATTCAGGAAAAAGTTCCTGCGGGGCTGGGATTTGCGCTGTTTCATCTGCCCCACTTGCTTTGGATGGGCGGCATTTTGCTGGCGGTGCTGGCGGTTTCCATTTCCTGCCGCAAATGGAAGGAAACAACGGTGCGGCGTTTGCTCTGTATTTTGTCATGGAGCATGATTGTTCTGGAACTGGGAAAGGATCTGATTCTGGGAGTAACCCATCAGTTTCGGCCAACCTACCTGCCCTTAGATTTATGCGGTATTTCTATATGGATCGAATTTGCGGCGGTGCGAAAGCCGCATCCGTTGCTGCTGGAGCTGGTGTACAGTCTTTCTCTGCCTGGTGCATGCCTGGCGCTGCTGTTTCCGAACTGGTTTTCGCTGCCCCTGTGGAATTTCTACAGCCTGCACAGCTTTTTGCTGCACGGTGTACTGGTGATGATTCCGGCAGTTTTGCTGGCGCGGCATGTGCTCCGGCCGAACTGGAAGCGGCTCCCGTTCTGCTTTGGGTGTCTGGCGGCGATGAGCATTCCCATTGCAATGGTGAACCGCAGGTTCGGGACGAACTTTTTCTTTCTGTCGAGATCTTCTGCCGGGTCGCCGCTGGAGTGGTTCGGGACGGTCTTTGGCAATTACCGCATTGGTCTGCCGGTACTGATGCTGCTGATCTGGACAGGCATGTATGGCATTCCGGCGCTGGTTCGCCGGTGGAAAACAAAAAAACAGCAGCCTGCAAACCATGCTTAATGGCGTTGCAGGCTGCTGTGCAAACGTGTTGCTCCCATAGGAGGTTTCCATGGGGGCGATTTTTTATAGCTGTTTTCAGATTCAGGCATCAAAGGACTCAAACCAGACGGTTTCTTCCAGAGGCTTTCTTTCTGTGTCATAGCGCTCCGGGGATTTGACAGCTTCCGGATTGGCATAGCCCAGGCAGAGCAGCGCTTCGGGGATGTAGTGATCGGGCAGTGCGAATTCTTCCCGGATGATTTCCGGATCAAAGCGTTCAACCCAAAGAGAACCAACACCCTGTTCTGTGGCAGCCAGCATCATGTATGTTGTAACAATAGAAGCATCAATTTCATGGATGCAGTGAGCATCGAAGCTGCGAACCCAGCAGTCTGTGGTATCGGCGCAGACCAGAATCACAGCCTTTGCGGTATAGGCATTTTGGTTGTGCATGGCCTTTGCCATTTTGGCAAGGCCTTCCGGAGACTGTACCACCAGCAGCCGCTGGGGCTGGTGATTCTTGCCGGTGGGTGCCAGACGGCCGGCTTCTAATATCGCCTGGAGCTGCTGCGGATCCAGGGGCTTGTCTGCATAGGAGCGGACAGAGCATCTTTTTTTCGCGAGTTCTGTAAAATGCATAGCACAGCTTCCTTTCTTTTTGGGCATACAATTGTTTGAAAATTGTATGCCGCGATTTTTTGAAACGATAATAGTATAGCATATTTTTCAGAAAAGTGCAACTGATTTTCGAAAGAAAAATGCGGTTCTTTCTGCTTTTTCTTTCAAAAAATACGGAAATTGCGTGCTGTTTTCAGATTTAACACTGCCCTTAGTCTGAGATTTAACATTTAGCATAGATTTAACATAGCTGTGCTGGCAGACTTTACATAGAATTGTTATAATAAAGTTGTTCATTGGAACAAAGAACATAGATGCAGTTCCACTTCGGAACGGGTTTTGCGTGTGCATAGTGAAGTGTACACAGAGAGGAATGGAGTATTATGATGAAAAAAAGTGTAAAAGTATTTGCAGCAGTTGCAGCATTGGGCGTTCTGGCAGGTAGCTTTACCGGATGCGGCGGCACATCTGGTGCGATTTCTGTAATCACACGTGAGGATGGCTCTGGTACCAGAGGTGCTTTCACAGAGCTGTGCGGCATTTTGCAGGATGACAAGGACAACACTGTTTCCAGTGCAGAAGTTACCAACAGCACCGCCGTTATGCTGACCACCGTTGCCGGAAACACTGCTGCAATTGGCTATGTTTCCGTTGGCTCTCTGGACGACAGCGTAAAGGCACTGAAGGTAGACGGCGTAGAGCCAAGCGCAGACACAGTTGCAGACGGCAGCTATTCGATTTCCAGACCATTTAACCTGGTGCTCAAGGATGGCGAAAATCTGAGCGATGCTGCCCAGGACTTTTACAATTATATCATGAGCACAGATGCAGCAGAAGTCATCAACAAGGAAGGCTATGTTGCACAGGGTGCTGCAGCCTACACTTCAAACGGTGCAAAGGGCAATGTAGTGGTTGCCGGTTCTTCTTCTGTTACACCGGTTATGACAAAGCTGAAGGAAGCATATGCCAGCGTTAATCCGGATGTTACAGTAGATGTACAGCAGAGTGACTCTACCACTGGTGTAACTTCCACACAGGAAGGCGTTTGCGATATCGGTATGGCATCCCGTGAACTGAAAGACAGCGAAACTGGTGTTACCAGCACAGTTCTGGCAATGGACGGTATTGCTGTAATTGTCAACAAGGACAACTCTCTGGACGAAATTTCCACAGACCAGATTAAGCAGGTTTATACCGGTGAGATCACAGAGTGGTCTGCACTGGAATCCAAGTAAATCGTATATCCGCATTCGATGCACGTGTTGCGCACTCTCTCGGAGAGGAGAAATAACATACCATGAAAAAATATCGTGAGTCCATCATGAGGGCTGTGTTTCTGGTGGCGGCATGCGTCTCTATTTTGGCAGTTGTCCTGATCTGCGGCTTTTTGTTCGTCAACGGATTTCCGGCAATTGCAGAAATCGGGCCGCTGAAATTCCTGAGCGGCATTATCTGGAAGCCCCAGGAAGGACAATTCGGCATACTTCCCATGATTATCGGCAGCATTTATGCTACTGCAATTGCCATTCTGGTCGGGGTTCCCATCGGACTGCTCTGCTCCGTATTTATGGCGAAGTTTTGCCCCAAGAAGCTGTATCGGATTTTAAAGCCGGCGATCTCGCTTCTGGCCGGAATCCCGTCCATTGTATACGGCTTTTTCGGATTGGTTGTCATCGTTCCCATGATGCAGAATCTGTTCGGCGGAAGCGGCAAGAGCGTTTTGACAGCAGGAATTTTGCTGGGGATTATGATTCTGCCTACCATTATTGAAATCTCAGAATCTTCAATCCGTGCCGTCCCCCAGAGCTATTATGAAGGCTCTCTGGCGCTGGGTGCGACCCATGAGCGAAGCGTCTACTGCGCAATGCTTCCGGCAGCAAAGTCGGGTATTATGGCAGGCGTGATTCTGGGAATCGGCCGTGCAATCGGAGAAACCATGGCAGTTGTCATGATTGCAGGAAACCAGACTGTGATTCCCACCAGCCTGCTGTCCGGTGTTCGTACCATGACAGCAAATATTGTAATGGAAATGGGTTATGCCACAGATCTGCACAGAGGCGCGTTGATTGGTACAGGTGTTGTCTTGTTTGTCTTCATTCTGCTGATTAACGTCTGCTTCTCACTGATCAAGAAGAAGGAGCAGAAATGAGCAAGAGTAGTGAAGAAAAAAATGTTGGCATCAACCAACAGAGCTGGAAGCAGAAGCTGGCTTCCTATAAACGGCATCCTGGTTCTTTTGTGATCATGCTTCTGACTGTGCTAGCGGCGGTGATTACCGCAGGCGTTCTGCTGAGTCTGATCATTTACATTGTGGCAAAGGGCGTGCCGAATATTCGTCCGGCAATGTTTGCATGGAAGTATACCACGGAGAACTGTTCCATGACGCCGGCAATTCTGAACACGCTGCTGATGACGCTGCTTACGTTGGTCATTGCCGTGCCGATTGGTGTGTTCTCTGCCATTTATCTGGTGGAATATTCCAACCGGGGCAGCAAATTTCAGATGACACTGGTGAAAATCATCCGGATGACAACGGAAACCTTGCAGGGAATCCCGTCCATTGTATTTGGTTTGTTTGGATTCCTGGCATTTGTGGTGGCCTGCAAGTTCAGCTATTCACTGCTGGGCGGTGCCATTACCATGGCGCTGATGGTGCTTCCGCTGATTATGCGTACCACAGAGGAGGCGCTGCTCAGTGTGCCGGATTCCTTCCGGGAGGGCAGCTTCGGCTTGGGTGCCGGCCGTCTCCGCACCATTTTCCGGATTATTCTTCCCAGTTCAGTACCGGGAATTCTGGCTGGTGTAATTCTGGCCATCGGACGAATTGTTGGTGAAACAGCGGCGCTCATGTACACCGCAGGTACCTCTACAGATGTCTGCACCGGATTATTTAAACCGTGCCGCACATTGGCCGTGCATATGTATCAGCTTCTTTGTGAAGGAAAGTACATGGATGCAGCCTATGCTACTGCTGTTGTACTGCTGGTTCTGGTAATTTTAATCAATGCCCTTTCCAGCTTTGCAGCGAAAAAACTCACAAAGAGATAAAAAGAGGAGCAATTATGGCAAAATTTGAAATTCATAATATGGATCTGTATTATAATACGTTTCATGCCCTGAAAAATATCAATCTGGAGCTGCCGGCCAATGAAGTCAGTGCGTTTATCGGCCCGTCCGGATGCGGAAAATCCACACTGCTGAAATCCCTGAACCGGATGAACGACCTGGTGGAGGGCTGTAAAATTACCGGGGATATTCGCCTGGATGGAGAGGATATCTACGGAGATATTGATGTCAATCTGCTGCGGAAACGAGTAGGCATGGTGTTTCAGAAGGCCAATCCTTTTCCTATGAGCATCTATGACAACATTGCCTACGGCCCCCGTACCCACGGAATCCATGCAAAGGCAAAGCTGGACGAAATCGTGGAAAAGTCTCTTCGGGATGCGGCAATCTGGGACGAAGTCAAGGATCGGCTGAACAAGAGTGCGCTTGGGATGTCCGGCGGACAGCAGCAGCGACTTTGTATTGCGCGTGCGCTTGCAGTGCATCCGGAAGTGCTGCTTATGGACGAACCCACCAGTGCGCTGGATCCAATTTCAACTTCTAAGGTGGAAGACCTTGTAATTTCTTTGAAAAAGGAGTATACTATTATTATCGTGACGCATAACATGCAGCAGGCAACCCGTGTGTCCGATCGTACTGCGTTCTTCCTCTTAGGAGAAGTCATCGAATATGCGGAAACAGAACAGCTGTTCTCGAATCCGCAGGATAAACGGACAGAGGACTATATCTCAGGGAGGTTCGGATAATGAGAGAATACTACAATGCACAGCTGACAACACTGAATACAAACTTGATTCAGATGGGTGCACTTTGTGAGGATGCGATTTCTTCTGCGATTCAGGGTCTTCTGGAAAATGACCCCTCCATTGCAGCAAAGGTCAGTACCGTGGAACTGGAAATTGACCAGTATGAACGGGACATTGAGCGGCTTTGCATGCGGCTTCTGCTCATGCAGCAGCCGGTGGCTACGGATTTGCGCACCGTCTCTTCCGCATTGAAAATGATTTCAGATCTGGAACGCATCGGCGATCAGGCATTTGATATTGCAGATATCACCAAAAACGATTCTTTCCGGGACTTTAACGGCAAAATTCATATCAAGGAAATGGCGAAGGCCGCCATTGGCATGGTGACAGACAGCGTGGATTCCTATGTCAATCACGATTTGGAGCTTGCTAAAAAGGTGGGACAGGAAGATGATAAGGTAGACGCACTGTTTATTCAGGTGCGGAAGGAGCTCATTGACCTGATCCGGGAAGACAAGGAAAAATCAGAGCAGGCATTTGATCTGTTAATGATTGCAAAGTATCTGGAACGCATCGGCGATCATGCGGTAAACGTTTCAGAATGGGTGATTTATGCGATTACCGGCGAGCATGCGTAAGCGTCTGCTGTTCCTTTGGAAATCAGAACAACTTTTTTAAGCAGGCTTTGAGGATATATTCCCATCGGAAAAATACCCTTTTGCGTCAGCGGATGAAACATCGTCTGCATCCATACATTTTGAGAAAAGGAACATCCGGGGAATCAGGAGGATTCTTTGGCAGGTTCCTTTTTCCTGTATCTGGATGTATCGGGAAGAACTGGTGCAAATTTGTACTGCAAAATCCGATGGGACAAGAAAAATGAGTTTAGCGAGTCATTGCAGAAAGGCGGCATTATGATTTATTTGGTAGAGGATGATGACAGCATCCGGGAACTGGTGATCTATACACTGCGCAGTACAGGCATGGAGGCGAAGGGATTCGGACTGCCGTCAGCATTCTGGGAGGCAATGCAGAAGGAATTGCCGGACTTGGTGCTGCTGGATATTATGCTGCCGGAAGAGGACGGTCTGGCAATTCTGAAGAAAATTCGCACCGCCAATCAGACAAAAGAACTCCCGGTGATTATGCTTACCGCGAAGGGAACCGAGTACGATCAGGTGATCGGACTGGACTGCGGCGCAGATGATTATGTGGCAAAGCCATTTGGAATGATGGCGCTGGTGGCGCGGATCAAAGCGGTGCTGCGCCGGACAGAAAAACAGGAAGCGGAGGAACAGGTGCTGACATTGGGAGACTTGCAGGTCAATCCGGTGCGCCATGTCGTGCACGCAGCCGGTGAAACGGTCAATCTGACCTTGAAGGAATTTGAGCTTTTGTGTCTGCTGATGGACAATCCGGGGGTTGTCTTTACCAGAGATCAGCTGCTGAACCAGATCTGGGGCTATTCCTTTGACGGAGAAAGCCGCACTGTGGATGTCCATGTGCGCCATCTGCGCCAGAAGCTAGGAGAATGCGGAAAGTACATTGAAACCGTTCGCGGTGTGGGATATCGTGCAGGAGCGGAAGAACTATGACCAAACGAATTTTTCTTTCGACTATTACCGTAGTGGTTTCGGTACTGCTGTTGTCTCTGGCGCTGATTACTGGTGTATTGTATGAGCACTTTCAGAAAATTCAGATGGATCAGCTGGAAGTCACTGAAGAGTTTGTGGAACAGGGTATTACATTGGATGGCATGGACTACTTAAAGAACCTGAACGAAAATGATTGCCGGATTACCTGGATTGCAGCAGACGGAACAGTGCTGTATGACAACCAGTTTGATGCTTCTCAGATGGAAAATCACAGGAATCGGGAGGAAGTCAAACAGGCTATGGAAGGCTCTGCCGGCACCAGCTTTCGGCAGTCTACCACTGTTTCAGAGCGTACCATGTATTACGCCAAGCGCATGCAGGATCACACCGTTTTGCGGCTGTCTGTTTCTCAAAGTTCGGTTTTGTTTTTAGTGGGCGGAATGCTGTCTCCGATTTGCTTTATTCTCTTAGCGGCCTGCATTTTGTCCGGGGTCTTGTCCTATCGGGTGTCCAAAAAGATTGTGCATCCGCTGAGCGAATTAGACCTCAAGCACCCGGAGCAGGTGGAAACCTATGATGAGTTGTCTCCGTTTTTGCAGCGGATTGCGGCACAAAACCGGGAAATTGAACATCGCGTCAGGGAACTGAAAAAACAGCAGCAGGAATTTTCTATGATTACGGAAAATATGAGCGAAGGTCTGTTTGTCATAGACCGCAATTATCAGATTCTTTCTTATAACAAGAGCGCTGTACAGATATTCAGCATTGAGAATGAGCCGATTGGACAGAATCTGCTGGCAGTCAACCGGAGCCAGGAATTCCGGGAAGCTGTTGACTCCGCTTTGCAGGGGCGGAATACTCAAAAAAATCTGACGCTAAATGGAAGAGTTTATCAGATTATTGCCAATTCTGTATGCAGCCCGGATTCTGAGCAGGAATTGGTGGGTGCAGTGCTCCTGGTGCTGGATATTACCGAAAAGGAGGAGCAGGAGCGGTACCGCAGGGAATTTACAGCAAATGTTTCTCACGAACTGAAAACGCCGCTGACATCCATTTCCGGCATTGCAGAAATTATTCGAAACGGAATTGTGCGGCCGGAGGATATTCCTCATTTTGCCGGGAAAATCTATGACGAGTCCCAGCGCTTGATTACATTGATCGGGGATATTATCAAATTGTCCCAGCTGGACGAAGATCAGGTTCCGCTGGAACGGGAATCAGTGGACTTGCTGGAAATTTCCAGGGATGTGGTACAGCAGCTTTCCTCAGTGGCAAAAAAGAACGGCGTTTCACTGGTGGCCGGCGGAACACATGGGAGTGTGTATGGCGTACGGCAGGTTTTGTCTGAAATGGTGTATAACCTCTGCGAAAATGCCGTGAAGTATAATCAAAAGGACGGCCGCGTCAGCGTGGATGTAAAGCAGAGCGATGCGGCAATCACACTGACAGTAAAAGACACCGGAATCGGCATCCCCAAAGCTGAACAGAGCCGCGTCTTTGAACGGTTTTATCGGGTGGATAAGAGCCACTCCAAAGCAGTGGGCGGAACCGGCCTGGGTCTTTCCATTGTAAAGCATGGCGCGGCGCTGCATCATGCTGTCATTGAACTGAATAGCGAGGTGGGAGAAGGAACGGAAATCAAGCTGATTTTCCCTGTAAAGCGCTGAACCCGTGTTAAGATATAAAGAAACAGAAAATCCCGGATAAGTACCACTTATCCGGGATTTTGCATTGTTTTCAGTTGTGTCAGGATTCCATTTGGCGGCGCTCTTCCATCAAGGCGTGTGCCAGCTGCATGATGCTCCAGCCGGCGTTGCTGGGCGTGAGAATTGCCTTATAGACCGACTGCATTCCGTTTTGCCGCAGTGCTTGCAGCAGCCGATCCATGCGGTTGTTTTTGAATTCACACAGTACCAGAATGCCTTCCTGCGGCAGTGTATCTGTGTTTGGCATGTCGGACTGCGGAGTGATTTTTGTATATCCGGCAAGGGTTCCGACCGGTGTCTGATACTGCTCCGGGGAGATGAAAACTGTGCGGATTCGCAGTCTGGCAGCAATGGCTTCTACGGATTTTGCATCCGGGACAGCAATGCAAAGTAATTTTTCCATGTAGATCAAAGTCCTTTCTGCAAAAAGACCGCAGGTTGATCTGCGGTCTTTTTGCATAATGTGAGATTGGTTTATCGATTACTGTCCGTTGTCGGGCAGAACGTCAATGAGCTGTACCAGGAATCGCAGCAGTGTGATGGAATCGTTTCCGTTTACTTCGCCGTCTGCGTTGCAGTCTGCATTAGCGCGAGCCTGTTTATCCAGTGTAACAACATCGGCTACAGCCTTGTTCAGCATAACAGCGTCTACCAGTGCAACCTTTCCGTCCATGTTGATGTCTCCATACAGAATACTGCTTGGAACGGCACTCGGCGTAGTGGAAGTTGTGGTAGAAGGCTCGGAATCTGTTGTTGTGGTGGTCGTTGTGGTGGTAGTAGTGGTGGTAGTAGTGGTTGTCTCAGAAGAAGACGGATCTGTTTCAGTTTCTGTGTCAGTGGTATCTGAGGTGACAACCGTGGTGATGGAACTTTCTGTATCAGAAGTGATTGTGGTTTCGGATACTGTGGTAGTTGTGGTGACAATGTCGGAGATGTCTGTTGTAGTGGTTGTGGTGACCGGAACATCCATGCCGTCTATAATTGCATTATAAGCCGGCTTTGCCTTGAAGTTTTCGTCAAACAGCAGCGGCACACGGCTTGCACGCCAGCTTTGGTCATCAGTTACGCCCCAGATGACAACAGCAGAGATATTGTCTGCATACTTGACATAGAGGTCGAAGATGTCGCTGTACATCTGAGCCTGCTTTTCCAGGCCAGCTTCTGATGTATCAGAGGTGGTGATGTCCAGCTCTGTTACCTGAATATCCAGGCCGGTAGAAGCAAACTTGGACAGTGCCGTTTCATAAGTGGAAGCATTGGGGAAGCCTACATCCAGGTGCGACTGCATGCCGATACCATCAATGAGGCCTTTTTCCTTCAGTTCCATTGCCATGTCATAGATTGCAGCAGTCTTCTGCGGCATGTATTCGTTGAAATCGTTGTAATACAGTTTACAGCCTTCCGGCGCATATTTTCTGGCGAACTGGAATGCATATTCAATAAAGGAGTTGTCACCGAAAATCCGTGTCCATGCGGAGCTGTTGGGATCGCCGGACTTGCTGGAGCCTGCTGCACGAGGTGTGCCGTTGTCCTGCCATGCCTCGTTGACTACGTCCCAGGCGTAGAATTCTACATCCGGATACTGGGCAGCCAGGCCTTCCATTACATTTTTAATATAATTTTCCATACGGGTGATCATGGTGTCCTTGTCCACCCAATCGCCGTCATCGGAGAAGTTTTCCTTAAAGAACCAGTCTGGTGTCTGGCTGTGCCATACCAGAGTGTGGCCGCGTACCGGAATCTTGTTCTTAGCGCAGTATTTCAGCAGAGCATCTGCCTGGGAGAAGTTTACCTGAGGATTGAGGTTGTCTCCCTTTTCCTGAGAAGCGGCCTGATCCAGTACATAGTCCGGCTTTAACTCATTGCCGAAGGTGATGCTGTCGCTGAAGTGCTTCTGTACCAGATCCATAAAAGACGGGGAGGAAAGGTTTGATGCCATAATGGCAGTACCTACCTTGAAATAGTTGCGGTAAACATCTTTTAAAGAAGGAATATCATTTTGAATGGGGATAATCGGTGCTTCTGCAAGGGTGAAGTCATCGATGTACAGATCTGCCGCGCCATCACATTCAAAGTAAACATACACCTTGGTTACTTCACTGGTAAAGCTGAACTTGATATTGGAAAATTCCGCCCAGTCCCCGTTGGAAATGCTGCTTGACAGATTGCTGTAATGCCGTTCTCCGGCAGTGTCTGTATATTCCAGACTCAACTTGATGCTGTTGTACCAATTTGTCTTGGCATAAGCATTGATGACGTATTCCTTGTTCGGCTGGCAAATGTCATCCAGCAGAAGCTGCGGACCGTGCCAGCCCTTGGCACGGTCTGCGACCATCATGGAAGAGGAGCCGCCGTGTGCCTGGCTGCTGGTGATGGAAATGGACTCCACACCGCCTCTGCCGGTGAACGGCAGAGAGGCACTGCTGTCCTCAAAATCCGAGCTGTAGATGACAGCGCCGGTTTCGGCATCTTCTGCGGTGACGGCAGTAATCGGAATTGAAGTTCCGAGCAGAACTGCACCCATGGCACCGGCAAGAAGCCGTTTCAAGATACCTTGTTTCATAAGTAAATCCTCCGATCATAAAAAAGAAATGACTCCGGAAACGTCCGGAAGCAGCTGAAAAGCCATACAACCATAGTATAGCACATGTTGATGAAAATGTAAATCATGTAACACATGCAATAGAAAAAACTGTGAAATTACACAACAAATATTCGGCAGATATGCATAGATTGCACAAAAGGCCTGCGCGCCCGGTATCGTTTTATCCCAGCATGCCGAAGGTGGTATTTCGCAGACGGGTGACAATATCGCTGGTGCTTCCGCCGCAGACCTGAACCAGATACAGCAAGACGGTCTGATCTTCGGGAGAGACGCAGAAATAAGGGCCGGTCCAGCCGTCCCAGCCGAATTCGCCGGCCGGAACGCAGGTGCAGCAAGCCGCAGGATTTTCTAAAACCCGGAGCAGGTTTCCATAGGTATACCCCTTGAGCTGCGGCCAGTCGATTCCTGTTTTTTGTCGGGGGGACAGCTGCGGTGTGGTGAGATAGCGCCAAGTGCCTTCTCCAAAAAGCCGTGTGCCACTAGCTTTGTGCAGACCCTTTCCGGCCAGCGCATTAGCAAACTGCGCATAGTCCGACAGGGTGGAAATAAGGCCGGCGCCGCCGGAGAAAAATGCCGGCCGTTTGCGGTAATCTGTCATGCCGAGATGCGGATCTGGTTCGATTTGCAGGCCGTTTTCGCCCCAGGCGTAGAGCTGTGCCAGGCGCGGGCGCTTTTCTTCTGGAACGTAAAAATCTGTGTCTTTCATGCCTAGCGGTGTGAAGATCAGCTTTCGGAACAGTTCATCCAGCGGTAAGTCGGAAACGCGTTCCAGAACCGCACCCAGGATATCCGCAGAAGCGCCGTAAGACCAGCGCGTGCCCGGCTGGAACAGCAGCGGCACGTCCTTGTCCACCCGCATTGCAAATTCCTGTGTATCTACCGGGTGATCGGTGGAGAGTCTGGTGTTGATTTCATCATAAAAGCCCCATTTTTTTCTGGGAAAGGGTGTGGCAGTCCGGATAGGGGATGCCGGATGTCATATTTAACAGATCCTGTAGGATCAGTTCCCGTTCAGCCGGGACCAGTTTTCCGGCAGCTTCCACCATCTGATTGCGGAATGTGGGGATGTACCAGGAAACCGGATCAGTCAGTTCCAATTTGCCCTGTTCCCACAACATCATGGTTGCCGCTGCGGTGATGGGCTTTGTCATAGAGAACATGCGGAACAGCGTGTCTGGCTGCATGGGAAGCTGCTTTTCCTGATCTGCAAATCCGGCTGTAGTCATATAGCAAAGCTCCTGCTTTCGAAAAACAGCGGCGCAGGCACCGTAGAGTTTCTTTTCCTGTATGCCGCGTGCAAGAATCTGACCTATACGGCGCGATAATTCTTGTATCATAATCCATGTACTTACTTTCTGAAAAATAGAAGAAAAACAAAAAGTCCGCATCACAAATGATGCGGACTTTTTGGTGAGATATGAGGGATTTGAACCCTCGACCCTACGCTTAAAAGGCGTATGCTCTGCCAACTGAGCTAATATCTCATTGTTTTCATTTTGGTATACTTACAGAATAACGCCATAAGCAACGATATTTATTATAGCACAGAACGAAATCAATGTCAAGCATTTTTTTCAATTTTTTATTTGCAAGGCCATTGTATAAATTTATTGTACAATAAATTTTGCTAATACGACAGAAATTCAAATTAGAAAGATTGACAAAATTCGGAATATAGTGTATAATTCCAGTAGACATTGCAGAAAAGAAAAGCAGGAAATATGTTGTTTTTCCGTAGTTTTTTGTATGAGGGTTCTCTTTGCTGCAATGCATCATACAAAACACAGTCCAGATTTACGGGGGATCAGGGAAATCGAATATGGAACATTTTGGATGACATCACAGAATGGGACTTACATGGTTT
>UQYK01000006.1 GCA_900545285.1 uncultured Ruminococcus sp. | reverse complement strand
GGAGAGAGCAGCATGTAGGAAAGGGTATTGAAACGGTTGACAACGTACTCGTTCTTTTTCAGGCCGGATACTGCCAGACCGGCAACAAATGCACCGGTGATATCTGCAACACCGAAGAACATTTCTGCGGCGAAGGAGAGGAGCAGGCAGAAGGCAAATGTAACAATGTTGTGGCGGCGCAGGTTTTCGTTGCTGGATTCTCTCCATTTCTTGAAGAAGAAGTGGTAGAGGACAGCAGCACCGATTGCCACAATAAAGAATGCCAGAATGTTAATGACAACTGCAAATACACCGTCACCAACCAGGGCAGAACCCAGTGTCTTGGCAGATTCGCCGTCGCCAGTCTTTTTTCCGCCCAGACTGATGACAACGGTCAGTGCAATGATACCCAGGATATCGTCAATGACAGCCGCGCCCAGGATAGCGTTTCCGGCACGGGAATTGAGGGCACCCAGTTCTTTCAGGGTTTCAACGGTGATGCTGACAGAAGTTGCAGTCAGAACAACGCCGATGAAAATATTCTGCCAGAACAGAGATGCCATTTCCGGATCCTGATCCACATTAAAGGCATCTGCCAGGAAGAAGCCGCCCACCAGCGGTACAATAACACCCAGCAGGGCGATGACAAAGGAGGCAAGCCCTGCTTTTTTCAGTTCCTGAATATCCGTTTCCAGTCCGGCGCTGAACATCAGGACAATAACACCCAGTTCTGCCAGATTGACAATCAGGTCGTTTCGTTCTACAACATCCAGAAGCATTGGCCCCAGGATGATGCCGGCTGCCAGTGCGCCGACTACCTGCGGCAGACTGATGCGCTTGGTCAGAAGCCCCAGCAGCTTGGTTGCCAGCAGAATAATGGCAATCTGCAATAGAAATGCATACTCGTTGTTAAATAAGAATTCTTTGATTGCGCTCATAAAAGCGTCGCTCCCTTTTTCTTCAAAATTTCATCGGCAATATGGCCGCAGTTACTCCCAGGCGGAATTCCTTGCCCATGAGAACATCAGGCTTATTGCTCTGCCAGCATTTGCCGCAGACATGCAGCATCCATGCCATTGACCATGCCGTTTTCATCCACATCCGCCGGAACTGCCTGTGCCTTTTTCAGAACTGTGTCCCCGGTGAGGTGACGGATCAGTAGAACCAGATCGGCAACTGTAACAGACTGGTCTGCATTCACATCGCCGCGCTCCGCCGGATCCGGCGTGTCAGGTTTTGTGGGCTTGGTGCCGTCCGGTTCAACACCAGAGATCAGCACTCCGTTTTGATACACCGGAATCCGGTCTGTGATCACGTATTCTTCAGGATGTTTCAGAAGATCTGCGTTGGAATAGTCATTTTCTGCATTCCATCCGCTCTGATAATCCGGAAATACCAGTGCCAGCATCAGTTCACATTGGTGCTGCCCTTCGGAAATCGGCATGGCAACGCGCCCATCCGGATAGGTGACCTCAATATAATAGATGTTGTCTTTGTACTGCGTAATGGGCGAGATTTCAGCCGGTGTGTAGTCATCGTACATCTTAGCCTGATCCCGGTCTACCCGAATGACAACATCGCTGGGGGAATAGCCGGCATCGATTACCTCAGACAAATCCATGTAATAGTGGTAGGACATGTTGTTTTCAATCCGTGCCGGCCATGCGGAGTGGTTTGTAAATTTCAGGCTCAGGTTGACACCGCCGGAAGCTTCTGTCAGCTTCGTCTCCACGTAGAATTCTGTGTCGCGCTTTTCCGGCTCCGGAAAAGCCGGATCCGGTGTGCCGCCGTAGGCCTCTGTCATTTTACACAGCAGCGCGGTGAATCCGGCGTTATAGTCGCAGGCTACCTCATTATTAATGTAATTCTGCCGGTCGTCTTCATAGGTGCCGTCCTGGTTCGGGCCGCCTACCAGTGCGCCGTACAGGATGTGTCGGTTTTCCGTCGGCGTATCCAGGGCGTTTTTCCAGGAGGCGTGCGCAGTACGATGGTGGGGATTTTTCGGATACTTATCCCCATACCCCACGACATAGCTCTGTCCGTCCGGATTGTCTCCCAGACAGTAGTTGATCTGTTCCTCGTAGAATTTCTGGTACTTTGCGGTGTCCGTGTCTTTTAATATAGTATCACTGGCTACGCTGGCCAGGAATCCGGCCGTTGTGGCATACCGGAGACATCCCCAGGTGGTCAGCCATCTTGCGCCGCCGTCCAGCTGGGTGACAGAATCTGTCCAGTAGTCCAGGTGTTTTTTCACACGGCTGATGTAGAAGCTGTCCTTGGTGTTGATGGCATACAGGAGCAGGCCACCCTGCATAACATCATCCCAGCACATGCCCCAGGTGTATTTCAGTTCGTCTGATCCCAGCTCTTTTCCCAGATTCGGGATGTAAGAAGCTGCTTTGTCCAGATAGCTTTGCGATCCGGTTGCCAGATAGAGCCAGTTTGCGGCATAGAACAGCTCGTCATAAAAATGAGAGGAACGGTAAAAGCCGCTGGCATCGCTGTTGCTGTAGGCTTCATCACTTCGGGTTTCGTCGGCCAGGCGGAACAGGTTTTCCGCATGCTTCAGATACTCTGCCGTCCGGTCAGAACGACCTTTCAGTGCACAGGAGCCGGCTGCCAGTGCTGCGGCCATTTCACCACAGACGGCGGAATCTGTTCCGCGCAGTGCGGTGCGTGCCTTCTGATAGTCGGCACCGTTGTCTTTCATGCCGTATTCCAGCAGTTCCACCGGCCCCCACCAGGTGTGATCCATTTGTCCGTTGCCAACCTGGTAAACGGCAGTGTCGCCCTCATCACAGGCAGCTAGGTAGTCCAGAACAAAGGTCAGGTTGTTCACATACAAATCCATCTGACCGGTTTTTTCCAGACCTTCCGGGTACTGATACATGCCCCATGCCAGCATGGAAGCAGAATAGGCCATGGGCAGATTGAATTTGACATGGTCACCGGCATCATACCAGCCGCCTGTGACTTCATCTGTCATGGTAGAATCCGCACGCCATTCCACCTGATTCCATTCCGGAAGAGGGCCTGCCTGCTGGCACTCGTAGAAATACAGGGATTTCTGGAGTGCTTCCGCATAATTGGCAGAGAAAGCCGCCTTTGCCGGAAGCGGTATCGCAAATGTCCCGAAGCACAGGCTTGCGGCTGCAAGACATGCTGTGATACGTCTTTTTCGCTGCATAAGAACCATCCTTTCTCCCGTCATCCGGCAATGCAGCTTCGGCGCGTGTCAAAATCCATTGACAGATGATCCGGGTTAAAGCTGCACCTGCAAAATGCAGCCTGAGCACTTGTTTCTCTGTTTTTGGATGACGCTGCTTACGGCGCATATTTTCTGAGAAATTCAGCGAAATATCCAGAAATCCGCAGTGGAATTTTCGGGTGGTTCTTTTGCAATCCTCAAAAAAGTATTACCGCACAGTCAGCGTATATTCCGGCAGGAAACAGGCTCTGCAATTTTTTCTTTTCGGCAGCTGCCGGAAAATATGGATGCTGAATCGGAAAAAAAGCAGATGCTGTACCGCTTTTTTCCTGAAAAAATCCATGTTTTTCGGTATCTGTCGATTTCTTATCTATTATGGCATGTTTTCACCGCATTGTCAAGCGGTTTTCATGAAGATATCACATCATTTTGGTGGTTGGTTTTTTGCAAAGGAAAGGAAAAACTGTAGGAAAAACGGCATGTCTGCTGCCTTTGTTGCGGAAACAACGAGACAAAATCTGAAAAGAAAATCGAATTTTGTTCAGTTTGCATGCTTATCCTCCGAAAATTCTGTATGATCTTACAAAAATTATGAAATAGAGTCGCGAGACTTGCAAATTTTCAGTGTGCGTGTTATAATAAAGTTGTATATGCAGAAGCATGGTGATATATCCTGCATCTGCCGATACGGCCGCTGTTTTTGCGGAAAACGGGACGTTTGCGGCTGCGCACTGCAAGTGTGCAGCGGCCGGAACTGTCCAGTCTAGTTAGGAGGAATACAAAAAGTGGAAAAGAATGTGAAAAAAGGGAAAAAAGTCACTGTTTTGGGCGCAGGTAATGTAGGCGCATCCATTGCATTTGCAATGGCAATCAAGGGTTTATGTTCAGAGCTGGTACTGGTGGACATCAACAAGCCGAAGGCAAAGGGCGAGGCAATGGACATTATGCAGGGCAATGCATTCTGTCCCACATGTGATGTGCATGACGGTGATTACCCGGATGCAGCAGATTCTGATCTGGTTGTAATCACAGTGGGTATTGCCAGAAAGCCGGGACAGACCAGAATTGATCTGTGCAAAACCAATGCCAAGATCATGGCATCTGTTATGCCGGAAATCGTAAAGTATGCACCCCATGCCAGCTATCTGATTGTCAGCAACCCGGTAGACGTTCTGACCTATGAGGCAATTCGTGTTTCCGGACTGCATCCGAATCAGGTGATCGGTTCTGGTACTGTACTGGATTCTTCCCGTCTCCGTACCTGCCTGGCAGATCACGCTGGTCTGAACATCAAAAATATTCACGCCTATGTATTTGGCGAACACGGTGATTCTTCTATGATTCCGTGGTCTCTGTCCAGCATTGCCGGTATGAAGTTTGACGAATACTGCACAAAGGTAGACAACCTGGGCGACAAGGACGCCATTGAACAGGAAGTCCGCGACGGCGGCGCAGAAGTAATCAAGTGCAAGGGCGCTACTTATTATGCGATTGCACTGTCTGTTACACAGATTGCAGAAGCAATTCTGCGTGACACCAAGGCTGTTCTGACAGTTTCTACGCTTCAGGACGGTACCCATTTCGGCGTAAAGGACGTTTGCCTGAGCCTGCCGTGTGTACTGGGCGCAAACGGCGTAGAGCGTGAAATCACACCGCCGATGACAGAGGAAGAAATCGCACGCTTCCAGAAGAGTGCAGCCGCACTTCGTTCTGTTATTGATGAAATGTCTCTCTAATCCGGCCTGCATGTACTGAAGATTGAGGACTTGTGTCAGTTCGTGACAGCATTGCTCTCTCCGGCCGGAATTTCCACTGAAAAGGTGATGCCTAAACCGGAGAGGCACAAGTTTTGACATGACATTTTGCGGATTGTCAAAATCAAAAGCAAAATAGAAAACGCGCGTGAAAGAATGCTTTGACGGCTTTTGGGGCATACTGTGTCATAGAAAAATGCGGCAGCTTCTGTGAGGATTACCCACCGGCCGGGAGAATAGGATGCATCTCTGACACGCCGTTTCTATGAAAGGAAAGGAAAAAATTATGGATTACGCAGCTGAATCTCTGAAATTGCATTATGAATGGAAGGGCAAGTTTGAGGTCGCACTTCGTTCGCCGCTGGAAACAGCCGATGATCTTTCGCTGGCCTACACACCGGGCGTTGCACAGCCCTGCCTGGAAATTCAGAAGGATCTCTCAAAGAGCTATGAACTGACACGCCGCGGCAACCTGGTTGCAGTTGTGACAGACGGCACCGCTGTTCTGGGCCTGGGAGATATCGGACCGGAAGCCGGCATGCCGGTAATGGAAGGAAAATGTGCCCTGTTCAAGCGCTTTGGAAACGTAGATGCAATTCCGCTCTGCATTCGCTCTAAGAATGTAGATGATATTGTCAACACAGTTCGTCTCCTGGCAGGCAGCTTCGGCGGTGTCAACCTGGAAGATATTTCAGCACCCCGCTGCTTTGAAATTGAACAGAAACTGAAAGAATGCTGCGATATTCCGATTTTCCACGATGATCAGCACGGTACTGCTGTTGTAACATTGGCCGCAATGCTCAATGCACTGAAACTCACCGGAAAAGACATCCATCAGATTAAGGTGGTTACCAGCGGTGCAGGCGCAGCAGGAATCGCGATCATCCGCCTGTTGATTGCCATGGGACTGGATCCGCACCACGTAATTCTGTGCGACCGTCACGGCGCAATCTATGCCGGAAGAGATAACCTCAATCCGCAAAAGGAAGAAATGGCTGCGATCACAAACAGTGGTCACAAGGCAGGAACTCTGGCGGAAATGTTGGTGGGCGCAGATGTATTTATTGGTGTATCTGCACCGGGCTGCGTGACACCGGAAATGGTAAAGAGTATGGCAAAGGATCCGATTATCTTCGCCATGGCAAATCCGACACCGGAAATCATGCCGGAAGAGGCGCTGGCAGCCGGCGCTGCTGTAATGGGCACTGGCCGCAGTGACTTTCCGAACCAGATCAACAACGTGTTGGCATTCCCGGGAATCTTCCGCGGTGCGCTGGACGTGCATGCCAGCGAAATCAATGACGCTATGAAGATTGCCGCAGCAAAGGCAATTGCAGACTTTGTAGATGATGCAAAGCTGGCCGCAGATTATATTATCCCCAGCCCTCTGGAAGAAGGTGTTGGTGCTGCTGTAGCAAAGGCAGTTGCACAGGCTGCAATTGATACCGGTGTTGCACGCAAGGCACAGTAATCCTGTTTTTTTGATATGATTTCACAAAAAACCGATTTCTTTTTTGAGAAAAACAACTAATATGTGAAAGCCGAAGCGGAGTCATTCCCTTCGGCTTTTGTTTATTTCTACAAATGCGGTTCAGATATCATAATATTTTTAAGTGAAAATGCAAATATTGAAAAATTTGAATCGGAAAAGATTAAAGATGAAAGAAATGCAGAAAACCTCTTGCAGCAAAAATCGAAATGTGCTACAATAGATGAGGTGCGGAGGAGATAGGATGAAACAGAACCATCAGGAGTGGCTCAATCGGGGAATTGCAGCGGTTCTCGCTGCCGGCGCAGTAGGTTTGATTGCGTGGCAGGGCTTTCAATATGTGAAAGAATCGGAACGATCGGAACCGGTGCGCCGGATACAGGCGGTCACAACGATGCAAACGGAATCTGTAACCGCAGAAGATGCAGTGCAGATGACGGCTGCTTCAACTTCTGCAGCATCTGCACAGAAGAAAACAACAAAGCACGCAGAAACCAGGACTTCCGCGGCAGCGTCAGAAACGAGCACGGTAGCTTTTCCGCTGGAACTGAACGCAGCTTCGGCAGAAGAACTGGAACAGCTGCCGGGAATTGGCCCGGTGCTGGCAGAACGAATCGTTTCCTACCGCAGTCAAATCGGATGCTTTCAGAACCGGGAACAGCTGTTGGATGTGGAGGGGATTGGCACAGCGACCTATGCCGCGATTGTCGATCTGCTTTACCTGACGAAAGAATATGACCTTTCTGATCCGGCAGAACCGGAGACAGAGGAAAGCCAGGTTGTCCCGGAGGCGTCGGAAGCGGAGCCCGGAAATGTGCCGGAGGAATCACCGCAGGAGCCGGTGACAGAGGCTGAAATGCAGCCGGTTGATCTCAATACGGCATCCCGGAAGGAACTGATGCAAATTCCGGACATGACTCCGGAGCTGGCAGAGGAAATTCTGCAATTCCGGCAGGAAAACCAATATTTTTCTTCGGTTTATGAACTGCTCTATCTGGAACATATGACGGATTCTTATTTTCAAAAGATCCGGGAAAAAATTGTGGTTTTGTCAAAATAATGGATTTTCCGGCAATCCGGAAAAATCGGAAGTTTTAACCGTTTTGTAACTTCTTTTCAAGAACGCGGAAAACTACAGCACATTGCACAAAAATATAAAAGAATTTATGTGCATTGCGACTGAAAAAAATGAAAGAACGGTATAAGCTATTGACATTCGCTTCGAATTGTTGTATATTAAGCTATGACAGGAAATATTCGCTATGCCCAAATTATGCGGTTTTTTAGGGAAAATTTCAGTCAATATTCCATGCGGACTGCATGGAACAAATCATTTCAATGCTTATTATGCTGTACGCTGAACTTGCATTGCAGTATAATAGATATATTTTAAGGAGGAAATTCCAATGAACAAGTTAAAAAGAACACTGGCTCTGATGGCTGCTCTGGCTATGACTGCAACTGCATTCGTAGGCTGCGGCCCCGATGACAGCTCTTCCAAGGCTGAAAGCTCTGCAGAAAGCAGCGATTCCAGCAGTGACGAAGAAAGCGATTCCAGCAGCGAAGAAAGCAGCGAAACTGCTGACGGTTATCAGAATGTTGATGTCCCGGCTCTGGGCGAACCGGATGGTTCTCTGAAGGACGGCGGCGACAAGCTGACAATCCTGTGCTGGAACGATGATGACCTGAAGTACATGTACGATATCGTTGCTGATGCAACTGGTATGGACAAGAGCATGATCAACTACAAGAACGTTGGTTCTAGCGGTACTGATGCGAACGAACAGTACGCACAGGTATTCCTGTCTGGCGACGACGTTGACCTGTTCTTCTGCGACGCTGACTGGAACATGGCTTATCAGAATAACGATGAGTATTCTGCTCCGCTGTCTGCAGTAGGTATCTCTGAAGACATGTATGCAAATGCTTATGGCTACACTGTAGCCATGGGCAAGGACAAGAACGGCGTCCTGAAGGGTGCTTCTTGGCAGGCTGCAGCAGGCGGCTATGCATACCGTGCAGATCTGGCTCAGGAATATCTGGGCGTAACTTCTCCGGAAGATATGCAGGCACAGATCGGCAGCTGGGATGATTTCTGGGCAACTGCTGCAACTGTATATGAAAAATCTGGCAACGCCACTGCTATGGCTGACTCTCTGGGCGGCGTATGGAGAGCTTACTCCAACGGTAACAGAACCAAGTCTTGGGTAAACGACGGCAAGCTGGATTCTTCTTCCGTAGGTGACTTCATCTCTATGGCGAAGGAGAACTTCGACAAGGGTTACATCTCTGGTGCAACTCAGTGGACTGATGACTGGCTCCCGCAGGGTCAGTCTGACGGCGCTCAGGCTAACAAGACCTTCGGCTTCTTCTTCCCGACTTGGGCAATCGCTAAGGGCGGTTCTCTGGAACAGGCTGAAGGCGGCGAAGGCGGCTCTACATACGGCAAGTATGCACTGTGCGAAGGCCCGACATCTTGGTTCTGGGGCGGCACATGGATCTGCGTATATCCGAAGACCGATAACGCTAAGGAAGCTGGCCAGTTCATCTACACTATGACTGCTGATGCTGATGCAATGCAGAAGTATGTAGACGCTCGTGGTGACTTCGTAAACAATAAGGGCGTTATGGATGCAACTACTAAGGCTGGCACTAACAGCAACCCGCTGTTCGGTGGTCAGGATCAGTTCCAGATCCTGTTCAATTCTGCTGACAAGATCGACATGAGCATCGCTTCTGAGTATGATGCTAAGATCAACACAGACCTGCAGAACGCAGTTCAGGATTACTGCAATGGCGTAACTTCTTCTGAAGATGACTGCCTGAATGCATTCCTGGATGCAGTTGCAGCTGACGTAACTGATATCACAGTTGAATAATCTTTCTTTTTACAGAAAGTAAACTCTTGAATTATGAAACGTACTGCCTATAGGACACATTGTTCTATAGGCGTATGTTTATCTCTTACTATTCTATTTAATTTTTGAAAGGGTGTGTGCAAATGGCATCCGCTGCACAACGTCGCATTAAGTCGATTAGCTATGCCAAGTATGGTTACATGTTCATTGCCCCGTTCTTTCTCGTGTATTGTTTCTTCCAGATCTGGCCGTTGATCCAGACCTTTATCCTGAGTTTTCAGGGTAACGGTGCAGATGCAGGCACATTTGTCGGATTCGATAACTATGCTACCATTCTGTTTGGTTCCGGTGAAGGTATGGGTCGCCGTGCAAAGGCATTGCAGGAGCTGTTCCTGACATCATTCAAGAACACCTTGATTTTGTGGGTTGGTAACTTCATTCCGCAGATTCTGTTGTCCCTGCTGCTGGCTGTATGGTTTACAGATTCGAAACTGCACATTCCGGGCGTGGGATTCTTTAAGGTTGTTATGTACCTGCCGAATATCATTACCGCAGTATCTGTTGCTGCTCTGTTCATGCGCTTTATCTCCAACAGCCAGCTGTCTGCAGTAAATACACTGCTGATGCTGAATGGCGCCGATCCGGTAAGCTTCGAAGCATCTGCTGTATGGAGCCGTGGTATCGTTATGTTCATTCAGACATGGCTATGGTTTGGTAATACAATGATCATGATGATGTCTGGTATTATGGGCATTAACCCGTCTCTGTTCGAAGCTGCTGCAATTGACGGTGCTTCCAGTGGTCAGGTTCTCCGCAAGGTAACTTTGCCGCTACTGCGACCGATGGTTGTTTATACACTGATTACTTCCATGATCGGTGGTTTGCAGATGTTCGATATCCCGTATCTGTATCACACAGGTGCTGGTAAAATCAACGCAAATCTGCGTACTGTTGCTGTGTTCGTATACGAACAGTTCCGCTCTGGTGCGAAGATTCATCAGCCGGATTACGGCATTGCCGGTGCAGCATCCGTTCTGCTGTTTATCATTACAGCAGCGCTGGGTATGCTGGTATTCCGTATGAACCGTGATGAAGATGAGCATCGGAAAAAGCAGGAGCGCAAGGCTCTGGTCAAGGAATACAAGAAACAGCAGAAGCTGGCTAAGAATGGAGGTCTGGGTGCATAATGGAAAACGTTGGTGTTAAGGACAATTACATTCTGGTGCAAAGACTGAAATCGGCTGGCTGCTTCATTGTCTGCGTTCTGCTGGCACTGATTTGCTTGGTTCCGCTGTACATCATGATCATGAACGCAACCCACGGGGACGCTGCACTGCGTTCTCAGCCGCTGCAGTTCCTGCCGGGCAGTGAATTGATGACCAATATCAAGAATATTGCCGGCGGTGAATTCCCGCAGTCACCGAACTTCAATGTTTGGCTGGGCTATCGGAACTCCCTGATTATTGCAGGTTGTACCACAGTTCTGACTGTATTCTTCTCTGCATTGACTTCTTATGGTCTGACTGTATATGATTTCAAGATTCGTGATGGTGCATATACATTCATTCTGGCAGTTATGATGATCCCGATTCAGGTTACATCTACTGGTTTCGTTAAGTTCATGGTAGGTACCCTGGGTCTGGCTAACAGCTACATTCCGCTGATCATCCCTGCAATTGCAGCGCCTGCTGTTGTATTCTATATGCGTCAGTACATGAAGTCCTCCTTCCCGCTGGACATTGTGGAAGCAGCCCGTATCGACGGAAGTGGCGAGTTCCGTACCTTCCTGACTATTGCAATTCCGATGTGTAAACCGGCAATTGCTGTACAGGCAATCTTCGCATTTGTACAGAACTGGAACAACTTCTATACACAGAATATGATCATTGTTTCCAATGAAAAGAAATTCACAATGCCGATCATGATTCAGAGCGTTCTGGGACAGGATAAGCACCCGGATTTGGGCGCACAGTATGCTGCCGTAGCTCTCTCTGTTATCCCGATCATCATTATTTACCTGATTCTGTCTAGATTCATCGTTGCTGGTGTTGCACTGGGCGGCGTTAAGGAATAATCGAATTACATACTCTGTATGAAAAGAAAGAACTGCAGCGGAAACGTTGCAGTTCTTTTTTGCTTTTTAAAGAAGTAAATTGTTAAAAAGGCGCTGTTGCAATGATATACAACAGCGCCTTTTCTATACACTTATACGATTGGATTTCGGCCAGGTTTGATTACCACGCGATTTTTCTTCTTCTTATCCTCATAGAGGGATGCATCTGCAAATTTCACATAACTTTGTAGTCGTTTTCCGGCTCCGCAGACAATTGCCCGAATGCCAAGACTAATCGTAATGCGATAGGGTTTATCGCTCTCTTCATTGTACTTGACAGCTGCTTCCTTGATACTATTATAAATATCATGCAGGGCAGTCTCTGTATTATCCACAATTGCAAATGCAGCAAATTCATCGCCGCCAATTCGCCCGATCACGTTCAGATTAGGTGTGCTGGAACGCAGATAACGAATACAGGTTTTCAGTGCGTGATCGCCTTCATCGTGACCAAATGTATCATTGATTACTTTCAGATTATCCAAATCCCCCAAGACGAGTACGCCAGTTTTTCCGGCGGATTCCGGGCTTTCCAGCAACAGGTTTGCATAGCGGTAGAAGCCGCGGCGATTGTACGCGCCGGTTAATTCATCAGAGTCGGAAATTTGCTCCAAACGGCGGTTGTCATACCGTGCTTCTTCCAGATTACCCTCCAACTCTTTTACAAGTCGGGTCAACTTGATGGCAGAGCAAATTTGGGGTGCCACAGAGTAAATTTGCGAAAAATGGTTTGGGTCTAACTCACATACAAATAAACCATACTGCTCTTCATTGGAGAAGAGGGGAACCAGTACAAACGTAAAGCGCCGATTATTCGGCGTGTATGGATTGTGAATGCAGTCAAACACCGGGATTTGCTGATCAGCCGGTTCAATGCGTTCCAGGTCTTTTCCAATGTGGTAGGACTTCAAGTATAGATTCCGCGGCACAAGCCATTTGTCGTACTGATAATGGACAATAGGAACGCGAAACGTATAAATATAGCTGCTTTTAAAGTTGACGCGGTACAGATTGTTGACAATCGAAAAGAAGCTCTTTTCCTCGTCATTGCAGTTTAGCATCATGTCTTTATTGATGTTGCTGATCAAGAAATTGCTGTAAACCAGATTGGTACGCAGAATATACTGCTGCTGAATGCTGTAATCCAAAATACGGTCTTCCAGTGCACTGTAGATCTTTTCAACTGCCAGTTGCGTCTCCAGACTATTTTCGCACAAATAGCCAGAAACCACTTTGGCGTAGTGAAGAATTTTTTTCAGCGCCGGAATTTGAATCCGAATTTCATCTGTTTGTGAGAAAATTTCATCAATCCTTTGCTCGTAGACAGAGACATGAAGCGGCTTTCGGAAGCAAAGATCATCAAACAAAGAGCGAATCAACTTGTGGATTTGCCGCATAAAATCAGTTTTGATTTTGCTTTCCACATCGCCGATATATTTGTTAAAAATGTGATATACAATCTCATCCGAGCGATGTTCTAGTGCCATCTGGCGCAGCACTTCCGGTGAAATTTTTCTGTTTTTTTCGTTACGGCAGGAGTCGCGAATGATCAGTCTTGCATCCAGCGCCTGACTTTCCGTGTGGCCGGTTTTAATCATTTCATAGGCTGCGCAAACTGCCCGATAGCCCATATCACAGACGTTCGTCCGGATTGTGGTGAGCATGGGTTTCAAACTGGTCGCTACATCGGAATCATCAAAACCTGTGACCAGAATATCTTTTCCTACGCGAAGGCCGCGGTTTTGAAAGACATGATAACCGCCAATGCACATTTTGTCATTGGCAAAGCAAATTGCCTCCAGATCTGGATTTGCGTCCAGCAGCATTTCAACTACGTTCTCTGACGCTTCGGAAAAGTTTCCGTAGACAATTTTATTGGGATCGTAGGGAATTGCATTTTCTTCCAGCGCAGACCGATAGCAACGCAGTCGATCCATGGCATCTGCATTGCCGATTGGACCAGACACAAAGCCGATTTTGGTGCAGCCGCAGCTGTGAATCAAATGTTCCACCGCTAATTTCATGCTGTTTGTGTTGAAATGAATACATGGATAACCGGGATATTCCACTTCCATGGTCAAAATCGGGAGTGGGCGATAGCTGCGCAAAAATTGTTCCATTTCCTTTTGGCTGATATAGGAGCCGATGGTTCCTGCAGATACAATGAGCGCATCCAGATTTTTAACAGAAACATAGTCATAGATGACATTATACTGGTAATCGTAAATGGAATACTTTTCCTCATCCTCTATCGCATTAATGCCCCGTCCCGGCAGCAGAATCAGGTTAATGTCCAGTTCTTCCGCAGCCGTGATGGCGCCCTTTAATACTTCTGTAGAATATTCGTTTTCCAAATGATGGATCATGAGTCCAACGTAATATCGTTTTTTTTCAGCCATTGTTTTTCCCCTTTTGACAATGATATTACCTGTTTTATGGATGTTTTTTGCAAGAAGAATTTTCACAAGACAGATTCAGGAACGATTATAGAGAATCGCAGATGTCAATGTGTTTCATAATGATGATTTACTATCAGTATAGCACATTTCTTGAAAAAATGCAACAATTTTTGCAATGCACACGAAAAGAATTTCATTTATATTATAAATCGTTTTGTAAAATATAGCGGCACGCCGGGAAGTTCGAACACCCATAAAATGTGCTATAAGAACCGTTTCGCAAAACAAGCGTACCGCCGCAGCGCGGGCAGAGTCCATGGCGCAGTGCGAAGTTCTGATAGGCAATGTCTGTGTCAATTTGTTCCAGGTGCTGCTTTCTTGCGGCCTTGGAATCCAGATTGGAGAGCAGAATTGTTCCGGCCATGACCCGTGCGGTTTCCCATGAAAATTGGACTTCCCGATAGGCGCGTATTCGTTTTCTCAAGGTGGTAAAGTGTACCAACTCCTCTTCCGTCTGTATCTCCAGTTCTGCGGAATCCGCAAATGCCGCAATGGAAACAAAGGCATCCTGTTCCGGCAGGTCTAAAATCGATTGCAGGGCGCAGATATGCGCATAATTTTGCCGGAACGGATTTCGAAAGGAATTGTATCTGCCGTGTAAATGCTGTGTCCAGAAATCTGACCGGGGAGTTCCGGTGATTCTGCCGCTGTAATTTTTGGTTTCAATCACGAAAATGTCGTATACGGAGACCACTACGTGATCAATTTGCGTAAGCCCCACTTCGGAGAGAAGCATCAGATCGTCTAATATAATGTACGCATGCTTTGGAAGCCGATGCAAAATGCGGGAAACCTTTTTTTCGCCTTGTGCGCCTTTGGATTGCAGTCCCGTTTTCAGTCCCTCCTGATTTGAAAAATGAAAACACGCAACAAAATTCCGGAGAATTCGTCTGCGTGTTTAAAAATGTGAATTCCAATGCGTATTTTAATCCCAGCTGGGCGTGCCGCCGGCACTGATAGTTGCATAATAGCGCAGAATCCGATATGCATCGTCAATGGAAATTGACTTGTCATGGTCAATATCTGCTGCGGAAAATGCTGCGATTTCCGTTAATTTGGAGCCGAGAGAAGCAAAAGTAACCTTCTGTCCGGCACTTTCCTGAGAATAGTACAGTAGCGCAGTATAGGCGTCATTAATGCCGATTTCACTGTCACCTGTGACATCTCCCAGCAGATAGTTCAGATAGTACAGCGCAACACTGCGGCTTCCGGTCCAGACACCGTCCACAACAGAAGGCTGTTCTGTGGAGGCTTCTGTATGGCTCTGCGATTCACTTTCCTGTGTAGTGATGTTCCAGGTAAAAGCAGAAGCGGAAATTTCATTCGGATAAAATCCCGGATCTTTTACAACAAGCTCTTCAGAGTAAGTGCAGCTGGCATCCTTACTGTCGGAAACAGTTACCAGAAAGGATGCAGCATCTGTTTTGCTCTCCGGATCATACTCACAGCTGTCCAGAGAAAACCGATAGGTGCCGCCGCCCTTTAATGTGGTTTGATAGTAGTCATCACTGGCCTCTATTTCCTGCTTGACAATTTGTACTGTAATGTCGCGTCCCTCTGCCACCTGTATGGTAAGTGTGCCAGTTGTTTCCGCAGTCAGATAGGGGCTTGCCGGAATGTTGGTGATAATGGTTGTGCCGTCTGCCCATACAGACATTGCACCTAAAAGTGCAGATGCAGTCATGACAGAGCAAATGCTTCCTGCAATCAGATGAAGTTTCGTTTTCATAAGAATCCCTTTCCTTTCTTTTCTTTTTGAAAATGCAATCGACTCCAATAGTGAGCAGAATTGTTATACAGATTCTGGCTCTGAAACCCAGGAGATAGTGCCGCCGCCGACTACATTTTCTCCATCATATAATACGGCTGCCTGTCCGCAGGTGATAGCCCGCTGCGGCACATCAAACCGAATGTGCAGCTTTCCGTCTGGTGTTTGCCATGCCATAGCAGGCTGTGCTGGTTGCCGATATCGAATCTTTGCCTGTACGTGAATTGGCTCCGGAATGGCATCACAGGTGATCAGGTTGACATCCTCTGCAATCAATTCCCGCGCGAACAAGGCGCTGCTTTCTCCCAGCGTGACAGTATTGCGCACCGGATCAATGCGGCAGACATAGAGCGGATGCGCCGCAGCAATACCCAGGCCGCGCCGCTGTCCGATGGTGTAGTGAATGATGCCCCGGTGTTTTCCGATGACATTTCCCTGTAAATCCAGGAAATCTCCCGGTTTGGCAGAGTCTCCGGTGTGCCGTTCGATAAAGCCGGCATAGTCGCCGTCCGGGACAAAGCAAATGTCCTGGCTGTCCGGCTTGTCTGCGTTTAGGAAGTCGTTTTCTTCTGCCAGATGCCGCACCTGGTCTTTGGTCAGCTCCCCAACAGGGAAGCAAGTGTGCGCCAGCTGTTCCTGTGTTAAATTAAACAGGACGTAGCTCTGATCCTTGCTGACATCCAGACCTTTTTTCAGGAGCCAGCGCTTTTGATCCGCATCATATGCCACCCGTGCATAATGCCCAGTGACAATGGTATCCATTTGTAGCTCCTGCATGCGCTGATACAGTCGCTGAAATTTCAGGTAGCGATTGCAGTCAATGCAGGGGTTGGGCGTACAGCCGTGAGCGTAGGCATCTACGAAACGATCCATAACCTCTTCTTCGAAATTTGCCGTGAAATTAAAGACGTAATACGGCATATGCAGACGATAAGCAACACTGCGCGCATCTTCTACATCGTCTAGAGAGCAGCATGTTTTTTCCCGTTTGATGCCGGCTTGTTCATTTTCAAAAAGTTTCATTGTGACGCCGGTGCATGCATATCCTTTTTGCTGCATCAGCAGTGCGGCTACCGAGCTATCTACGCCGCCGCTCATGGCGATCAAAGCTTTTTTCATGATTATGCTCCCTTTTCTCTTGTTTGAGATTCCGCAGATTGAAAAAGCAGCCTGCGGTGTAAATTCAATTTTCATTGTAACATATTTCTTTTATTTTGTCAATTTTTTTGCGTGATGGAAAAGACAGGACATCACAAAAATAAATCGCCATATTTGTAAAATATGCTGATATTCTTGTATGTGAACAAAATTCTTTTGTATTGAATTGACAATGCCACTTTCTTGTGCTATAATGAATGTATAGAGTTAAAAGAATTGTAATTTCTTGACGGAAAAAAGGTGATGCAAAATGGAGCAAAATTTATGCAGTAGGGAATTTCAAGATTTTTATAATCAGCTTCAAAATCACAGCATTTCTACAGAAGAACTGCTTCAGGAGATGCGGAAATGCATTTCTCCGATTACAGAAAAAGTGTCTGTCGGGAATCTGACAGTTGTATTAACAAACCCCAGTTCTATTTTAGATCTCCATGGCGGTGTACAAACTTTTGCGTTGTATGAAAATGCCAGGGGATGGGACAACACGCCGTATAAGAAGGAATTCCATGCCACAGACGGCGGAAAGGTTGCGTTTGCATTTTTCCCGTGCAAGGGTGTGCAGTGGACGGAAAATGATCTGCGCACGTTACAATTTCTTGCTCAGAATTTCTATGTTCTTTTGGGTCGCTCCCGAATGATTGAGATGATGCAGCGACTTACAATAACTGATGTTCTCACCGGTGCAGTGAATACGCGCGGATTTGTCCAATTCGGCACCGATCTGTTTGAAAGAGGGCTGCTGAAACAGTATACCGGGGCATTTTTGAATATCAAGAATTTCAATTACATCAATCAGACTGCCGGCGCACAAAACGGCGATGTGATTCTTCAGCAGTATGTGTATGCAATCCTCGATTTTCTGGATGAGGAAGAAATCGTTGGCCGCATGGGCGGAGATAACTTTATGGTTCTGCTGAAAAATGAGCATGTAGACGCATTCCTGAAATGGATTTCTCCCATTCAGATTACGGTTCCAATGCAGGAACATTCCAAAACCTTCGAAATCCGTGCACGTATCGGGCTGTGTGCCGGGACAGAAGTGTCAGACGTGGGGAAATTGATGGATGCACTGGCAATTGCACTGAATATGTCTAAAGATCTGAATCCGGGAAATTGCGCCTGGTTTCAAAAAGATATGCTGAACCATACCCTGCACAGCAAGGAAGTTTCCCTGATTTTCCCAAAGGCACTGGAAAACAAAGAGTTTGTGGTCTATTATCAGCCAAAGGTTACGCTTTCCAATAACCAGCTTTGCGGTTGTGAAGCGCTGGTGCGCTGGATTCGAAACGGAAAACTGGTGCCGCCCATGGAGTTCATTCCCATTCTGGAACGGGAAGGCACAGTTTGTGAACTGGATTTCTATGTATTTGAACATGTCTGCCAGGATATCCAGAGATGGCTTTCCAAGGGTATTGAGCCGGTTCGGGTGTCCGTCAATTTCTCGAAGAATCATCTGCATAATACCCATCTGGCGCAGGAAATTATTGCGCTGATGCAGAAATATCAGATTGACAGCAAATATATTGAAGTAGAACTGACAGAAATGTCCGGCTATGAAAATTATGCAACGCTGGTGTCCTTTGTGCAGAGTATGCGGAAAAACGGCGTCAGCACTTCCATTGATGATTTTGGAACTGGTTACTCTTCGCTGAATCTTTTGAAGGATCTGGATGTAGATATCATCAAGCTGGACAAATCCTTTTTAAACAACCTGGAAAATCACTCTCAGTCTGATGTGATTGTTATTAAAAATATTGTGAATATGGTCAACGAACTCCATATGTCCGTCATTGCAGAGGGCGTGGAAACACAGTCACAAGCGGAGTTCTTGCGGAAAATTCACTGTCGTATGGCGCAGGGTTTCCTTTTTGATCGGCCGCTGCCGCATGACGATTTTGAAAAACGGCTTTCTGATCGTCATACCTATACATTTTTAGCTGGATAAATGAATTTTCTCCAAAAGGTTTGCTGCTGCATACTGTGTTTCGGATGCAGCAGCAAACCTTTTTTTGTTTTTGCTGATAAAAAACGGAAGGCGAGGGGACTCTTGTGAAAGCTTGTCCCTTCGCCTTCCAGTCTAAGAATTCATTTTTGAAAGCCGGTTATTTTGCAGACTTTGTACATTTCAGTTCGGCTGCACGCAGCGTATTCTTCATAAGCATAGTAATGGTCATAGGGCCAACGCCGCCGGGCACCGGAGTGATGTAGCTTGCCTTCGGCTCCACTGTGGAAAATTCCACATCGCCGCAGAGTTTTCCGTTTTCATCGTGGTTCATGCCCACATCAATCACCATTGCGCCTTCTTTTACCATATCGGCTGTGATAAAATGCGCCTTTCCTACAGCGCTTACCAAAATATCTGCGCCGGCGCAAACCTCTGCAAGGTTCTTTGTCCGGGAGTGGCAGATGGTAACAGTAGCATTGCGGTGCAGCAGGAGCATTGCCATGGGCTTTCCTACAATGTTGCTTCTGCCGACTACAACGCAGTTCTTTCCGGAAATTTCCACGCCGGTGCTGTCAATCAGCTCCATTACGCCGGCCGGCGTGCAGGGCAGGAATTCATAGTCGCCCAGCATAATTTTTCCTACATTGATCGGGTGGAACGCATCCACATCCTTTTCCGGTGAAATGGTGTTGATGACTGTCTGCGGATCAATATGATCCGGAAGCGGCAGCTGAACCAGAATGCCGTGCACCTTATTGTCCTTGTTCAGAACGCCAATAAGATCCAGCAGCTGCTCCTGCGTGGAATTTTCATTGAGCCGATACTCAAAGGCGTGAAAACCTACCTCTTCACAAGCCTTCTGCTTGTTGCGGACATAGATCTGAGAAGCAGGATCGTTTCCCACCAGAATCACTGCCAGACCCGGCTGAATGCCGTAATCGTCCCGCAACTTCTGTGCTTCTTCCTTAATTTTTGCACGAATAGAAGTAGAAACTTCTTTTCCAGAAATCAGTTTTCCCATATCCTATTACTCCTTTTCCTCTTCTTTTTCTTCTTCTGCATGTGCCTGGGAAGAATCTTCTTCTTCCGCGGTTTCTGCATCATCTGTTTTGCCTTCTGCCTGATCTGTATCTGCTTCGCTGTCTGTATTGTGATTGTCTGAATCGGATGTTTCTGCTTCTGCTGTCACATCTGTTGTGGAAGCAGGCGCTTCTGTTTGCGCATCGGCATCCAGCTGAGCCAGCATTGCCTTGGATTCTGCGGTGTCTTTGTACATTTTATAATCGGTTCCCATGCGCTTTACCCTGGCACCAAATACGATCTGGAGCACGACAGAGGCAACAACGCAGAGGATTGCCAGCATCTGTGAAACACGGATGCTTCCGATTACCAGGCTGTCTGTCCGCAGACCTTCCACGAAGGCCCGTTCCAGGCCGTACCAGCCGATATAGATGAGGAAAATCTGTCCGTCATACCGGCGGATTTTCTTGGCGAAAATGGCCAGCAGCACAAATCCAAGCAGGCACCAGAGGGATTCATACAGAAAGCAGGGGTGCACCGGCTGAGAAGCATCCAGCACAGTGCCGAAATTCTGATAGAATGTGGTGTTGGGATAGCTGTAAGTGATCCACTCCTGGATTTTGCCTCCGGACATGCCGAAGATGCTGTTGGTGTTGCAGCCGAATGCTTCCTGGTTAAAAAAGTTGCCCCATCGGCCAATGCCCTGTCCCAGCAAAAATCCAATGCCGACAATATCCAGCAAGGGCAGAATTTTCACCTTCCGGAGCTTTGCCACCAGGCACCCTACCAAAAGGCCGCCGATAATGCCGCCGTAGATTGCCAGACCGCCGCCCCGGAGATTCAGAATGCTTTTCCAGTCTCCGGCATAGTCCTGCCAGTTCAGGAGTACGTAATAGGCACGTGCACCCACGATTGCGCCGATAATGCCGCCGATGATGGCATCCAGAACCCGATCCGGGTGCAGGCCGTACTTTTTTACCTGTGTAAAGGCATAAACCATGGCCAGAATCAGCCCCAGGGTGATTAAAATGCCGTACCACTGAATGGAGAGATTTCCAATTCGGAATGCGGTACTGCTCAGATGCAGATCAATGCCCAGCTTGGGAAAGACAATTTCATTTGCATCTAGATTTTGAATGGTGTCAGTTGTCATATGTTTTCGGGAGCGGGGCAGGAAAAATAAATGCCACCGGTTCCCGTTCCTCCTTTTTTATGCTGAAATGTGCAGAAAGTTACGCCGGCTCAATCATAGAGAGTGTCATGTGCTGAACATCGACTTCTTCCCGCAGGAAACGATTGCAGTCCTCCAGTGTCATATCGGAGAGTACGTGCAGCGTATCAAAAATGCCGCAGCCTGCCATGTGTGCGCTGACCAGTGCATTGGTGACCGCAGAGACATTGTTCAGCTCCCGTACCAGTGCACCGTAAGTGGACTTTTTGCATTCGGCAAACAGCGCTTCGTCCAGACCGTTTTTCTGGGCGTTCAGCAGTGCTTCGGTAATTTCCTTTTGTACCACGCGCGGTTCTCTGGACTCGCCGCCAAAGATCATGGTGAAGAAGCCATCTCCGTTAAACACTTCTGTCGAGAAAACAGAGTTGATATAGCCTTCCTGAAGCATCTTCTGATACAGAGGGGAAGAGGTTTCTGCCAGAATCTGCATGGCAATGGTAGCTTCCATTTCTGCTTTCAGATTGGCATAACCGGTTTTCGGTGCAATTTTAATGCCCAGATTGAAGAGCGTCTGTCCTACTGCGGCAGATTCTACCGTTTCTGGCCGTACAATGTCCAGGGATTCCTCCGGGAATACGGTTTCCAGCTTCTGATCTTCGCAGGGCTTCAACAGCTCGTCTGCAATTTCCAGTACCTGATCTGCGGTGCAGTTTCCGGCTACTGCCAGCACCATGTTGTGCAGGTTGTAGAAGGTACGGTAGCAGCGGTACAGCAGATCGTCTGTGATCTGCGCGATGCTTTCGATTGTACCGGCAATGTCGATGCGTACCGGGTGCTTCTGATACAGGCCGCTGAGCATGTTGAAAAAGACGCGCCAGCCGGGATCGTCATTGCACATTCGGATTTCCTGCCCGATAATGCCCTGCTCTTTGGCAACGCTTTCCGGGGTGAAATACGGAGACTGTACAAAGGACAGCAGAATTTTGAGGGATTCCGGAAAATGGTCGGAGCAGCTGAAAAAGTAACAGGTCTTGTCAAAAGAGGTGAACGCATTGGCGTTTGCGCCGGTTTTGGCGTAGAGGTCGAACACGTCACAATCCTCATTTTCAAAGAGCTTGTGCTCCAGAAAATGGGCGATTCCCTCCGGAACGGTGCAGTAGTCGGAATCCGCTGCCGTTTTAAACTGCGTATTGATAGAGCCGTACTTTGTGCCGAACATGGCCTCCGTTGTGCTGAATCCGTCCATTTCGCAAACCAGGATTTCCAGGCCGCTTTTGTGGTGAATGTGGGTATACTGATCTCCGGTCTGCGGAGATCGAATAATTGTTTTCGTGGTTTCCATAAAATACTGCCTCCTTTACGCCTTGCATTCCATAATATAAATGGTATCCAGCTGCATGGATTTTGCCGCTTCCATGATCTGTGCTGTTGTCACCTTGCGGTATGCCTGCTCTTCTTCTGTGGGAGTCAGGGCAGTTCCGCGGCACAGCTGTCCCAGGTACCAGGAAACGTAGGAGGAGGGCGTATCACCCACGCCCTGCATGGTGTTGTGAATGGTCATCAGGGCACTTTCCAGTTCTTCCTCTGCAATTTCGCCGCTGCGCAGTGCGTCCAGCTGGGCTGCAATTGCGGTTTTGGTTTTTTCAATATTCTCTGTCTCAATGCCGCAGTCTACCAGCATGGTTTGCTTGGTTTCAATATAATTGGCAGCGCAGTAGTAGCAGAGACTCATTTTTTCCCGGACGTTGGCGAACAGTTTGGAACTGGGGGTTCCGCCGAGAATCAGTGCCATAAGCTTTACGGCATACCGATCCGGATTTGCGGTTTTCCATGCCATCACCATTTTGCACTGGTTTACCGGCAGTGCTTCCCGAACTGTGACCGATTCCGTCTTGGCCGGGCTTGGTGTGTAGTAGGCAATGTTCTTTGCCGGTGTGGTGGGCAGGGCGGCAAATGCCTCGCGGAGTCGTCCGACCAGTTCTGGTCTGGCTTCCGGGCCGACAAAGAAAATTTCGATCTGCGCCGTTTGCAGCAGATTTTGAAAGGCAGTGTATACGAATTCCGGTGTCAGCACTTCTGCATCTTCCCGTGTACCATAGCAGGACAATGCGGCCGGCTCTCCCTGATAGGCAGTTTTTCCGGTCTGCTGAATGGCGTACTGGCGCTTTTCATTGATTTCTGCATCAATATTGGCCAGCAGCTCTTCCTTTTTAATGGCAAATTCTGTTTCCTGGAATGCGCCGTCCTTGGCGTTTGGTTCCAGAATACAGCCCAGGAGAATTTCCAGCAGGGTATCAAATACCGGTTCCTGTTCCAGCGCATAGCGGTCTGCAATGGCAGAAGCGCGCAGCGTGATCAGCTGCAAGTCTCCCTGCTTGGAGACTGAGCTGCCCAGATCGGCACCATAGAGCAGGTGCAGCTTCTGGCTCATGACCGCATTTGTGGGATATGCCTTGCTGCTGCTGGTGACCAGATCGCTGGCCAATGCGCAGGCAGCGGCCGTTTCTTTGGAAAGCGGCTGGAAAAAGCAGATTTTCAGGGCGTTGGTTTTAAATTTGGGATCCAAAATCTCGGAATACCCGATCCGTTCTGAAATCGGAATTCGTTTACTGGCAGTTGTCATAAAATCTTCCTTTCTGTGCAAGTTAACATCATGGGAAATCTGTTTGCGCCAAAGCGCACACCTGGTTTTACAGGCATGTTTCCGCACCAGAAGCCGGACGTTCTCTGACTGCGGCAGATTCTCGCTTCTGTTTCTGTGCCGTTTTGTGCAGGGAAACAGAAAAAATTGGCGTATTCCTCTGCCGGGCACAGGAATACATTTCTATTATACCACAGTTCTTTTCAAATTGCTATGGGTTTCACTAAATTCTCAGAATAATTTTTCCAGAGACGCTTTTTTCGAAAAAATTGAAGGATTTACAAAATATTGTTGAAATCACAACGGAGAATTTGTATACTAAAAAAGAGTATCGAGGGGCAGTTCTATACTGGAATTGCCTCGGAATTGGAAACTGATCAAAGGGAACGCAGAAAGCATGCCCTTTTTGCAGGAGGAATGCATAAAATGAAAACGATTACAGTACACGCCAGCCAGACCTATCCGATCTGGATCGAAAACGGAATCTTGTCCCAGTGCGGCGCACTGCTTCGGGAACAGGTAAAAGCAGAAACTGCTGCTGTTATCACAGATGACACAGTGGATCAGCTGTATGGAAAACAGGTAACGGATTCTTTGGAACAGAGCGGATTTCGTGTGGTGAAATTTGTATTTCCCCACGGCGAAGCCTCTAAATGCAGCAAGACACTGAATGCGATTTATGATTTTCTCTGCGAAAATGCCATTACCCGTACAGACTGTCTGGTTGCACTGGGCGGTGGTGTGGTAGGCGATATTACCGGCTTTGCCGCAGCCACATTTTTGCGCGGACTGCCGTATTTGCAGATTCCCACCACGCTTTTGGCGCAGGTGGATTCTTCTGTAGGCGGCAAGACGGCCATTGACCTGCCCGGCGGAAAAAATCTGGTGGGTGCCTTCAAACAGCCAGTTGCAGTATTGTGCGACCCGGATACCCTGCGGACGCTTCCGTCGGAAACTCTGGCAGACGGCATGGGTGAAGTGATTAAATACGGCATGATTCGGGATGAAAAGCTGTTTGCGCTGCTGGAACAATATAATCTGGAAACCATTCACGAAGTGATTGGAACCGTTATTGCAAATTGTATTGACATCAAGCGGCAGGTTGTGGAACACGATGAGTTCGACACCGGAGAACGGATGATCCTGAACTTTGGACATACACTGGCACACGCCATTGAAAGCTACTATCACTATGAAACCTATACACATGGCAGCGCAGTTGCGGCCGGTATGTGCATGATGGCGGAGAAAACCTGTGCGCCGGAGATTTATAAGCGGCTTTGTGACTGCGTTACGGCATATCAGCTGCCGACCACCGTTTTGGCACCCATGGGGGAATTGGTGCCCCTTTGCGGAAAGGACAAAAAGCGTGCCAGCCGCGATCTGCGGTATATCGTGTGTGAAGAAATCGGCAATGCACAGATTCGGTCGATGCCGTTTGCAGAATTTTCTGCCTGGATGGGAGGCGCAACAGCATGAATGTAACCATTACCCCCGGATTGCTGCACGGAACTGTCCGCATTCCGGCTTCTAAAAGTGTTGCGCATCGGATGCTGATTTGCGCGGCGCTGGCAGACGGTGTGTCTACCATTTCCGGTGTAGATATTTCCAGAGACATCACAGCAACAATGGATGTTCTGACGGCTTTCGGCGCTGCCTTTCAGCAGAATGGCAGTTCCATTACCGTAACAGGCATTGGCGGAAATCCCAGCCGGGAAGCAAATGCGGACTGCTGCGAAAGCGGCTCTACACTGCGATTTCTGATTCCGGTTGCTGCGGCACTGGGAATTCGCACAACCTTTTTGGGACAGGGACGCCTGCCACAGCGCCCGATTACAGCCTATCTTCGGGAACTGCCGAAAAAGGGCATTACCTTTGCTTATGCCAATACCATGCCCTTTACCATTGAGGGAAAGTTACAGCCGGGCGTATATGAGCTGGAGGGAGATGTTTCTTCTCAGTATGTGACCGGATTGATTCTGGCACTGATTCTTTTGCCGGGAGATTCGGAGATTCGGATGCTTTCCCGGCTGGAATCCAAACCTTATGTGGATTTGACCATTGCCTGCCTGCGTCAGTTCGGGGCAGAAGTTCAGGAGACCGCATCTGGCTATCGTATTCCCGGCGGCCAGAAATTACACGCCTGTGATCAGACGGTAGAAGGGGATTATTCCCAGGCGGCTTTCTTTTCTGTGGCAAATGTGCTGGGCAGTACAATCGAATTGACCAATTTAAATCCAAAAAGTGTGCAGGGTGATAAAAAAATTGTTGAAATCACAGAACAGATGTGCTATAATTTAAAGGAAGGACTTCCGGCGTGCTTTTCTGTAGATGCATCCGATATTCCGGATCTGGTTCCGATTCTGGCGGTCTTAGCAACATTTGGAACAGCTCCGTCCCGGATTACTGGTGCCCATCGTCTGGCAATCAAAGAAAGTGACCGGCTTTCCTCTACAGCGGCAATGCTGAATGCACTGGGCGGTGATGTGACAGCAACAGAAGACGGCCTGGAAATCCGGCCGGTTTCCGAACTGCATGGCGGTACCGTGGACAGCTGCGGCGATCATCGGATTGCTATGTGTGCAGCAGTTGCAGCTACGCGCTGTACAGGTGCAGTGACCATTCTTCACGGAGAATGCGTAGAAAAATCTTACCCTCAGTTTTATGAGGATTATCGTCAATTAGGAGGAAATGCCCATGTCATCGTTCTGGAATCGTAATATCTCCATTTCTATTTTCGGAGAATCCCATGGGCCGGCAATCGGCGTTGTTATTGACAATCTGCCGCCGGGAGAATATATAGATCTGGAAAAGCTGCGGCATTTTATGGCGCGCCGCGCTCCGAAAAAGGATGGAACTACCACACCCCGGGGAGAGAAAGATCTGCCCCAGGTGATGTCAGGACTTTTGAATGACAGAACCACTGGCGCTCCGCTGTGTGCCTTCATTCAGAATACGGACACCCGTTCCAAGGATTACGGCAATCTGGCCAGACTGCCGCGCCCGGGACATGCCGATTATACTGGTGCTATGCGGTATCGTGGGTTTAACGATATTCGCGGCGGCGGACATTTTTCCGGCCGTCTGACGGCACCACTGTGCTTTGCCGGTGCTATTTGCGGACAGATTCTGGAGCGGCGCGGCATTTATACCGGCGCGCACATTGCTGCAGTACACGGTGTGTATGACGATGCTTTTTCCAGAACCAAAGTCAGCAAAGAGGATATTCTCTCCGTTCGTGCCAAGAGCTTTCCGGTGCTGAATGACGCGGCCGGAGAAAAGATGCGGGAGGATATCTGCAACGCCGGAAAGGGCGGCGAGTCTCTGGGCGGCCTGATTGAATGCGCTGTGATCAATGTGCCGGCAGGTGTGGGATCGCCTATGTTTGACGGTCTGGAAAATACGATTTCACAGTTGATATTCGGCATTCCGGCAGTCAAAGGCCTGGAGTTCGGTGCCGGATTCCAGGTGGCAGAAATGGTGGGCAGCCAGAATAACGATCCGTTTTATATTGATGAAGAAGGCCACGTTAAGACCAAAACCAACAACCACGGCGGTATTTTGGGCGGCATTTCTTCGGGTATGCCGATTACGCTGAATGTGGCAATCAAGCCGACCGCTTCCATTGCAAAGCCGCAGGAAACCGTGGATTTTCGCGCCAAAACCAACGAAACGCTGCTGATTCACGGCCGGCATGATCCTTGTATTGTGCCTCGCGCAGTGCCGTGTGTGGAGGCTGCTGTGAATATTGCGATTCTTTCCCATATGATAGATTATCCGCACTTTTAAAGAAATGTGAGGTGACGAACAGTGCAGGAAGAAAATCTGATGAAAATGTCGAAAATGGCAACGCCGTCGATTATGGATCCGCATACGGCCAATATTCTGATTTGCTATTTGCTGTATCGGATTGGAAAGCCTGTGCGGGAGTCACATTTATATGATATTGCGGTGGGAAATGACATTATTAACTACTTTGCTTATCAGGAATCTCTGGATTATCTGACCAAACAGGATTCTATCCGTATGCAAAAGCAGGAGAATGGCAGTTCCTATTACGCGCTGACAGAAACCGGCATGCGGATTGCCAAGGAGCTACGGAACTATGTGGGAAAAGCCTACCGGGATAAGCTGGTATCTGCGGCGCTCCATTATTTTGCAAGAATCAAACGAGAGAGCGAAGTCAAAATCGATTATATTCCTTTGGAAAAAGGGTATTATGTGCATGTTCGCTGCCTGGATGTGCAGGATGATCTGCTGGATTTGAAACTGTATGCGCCGGATTATACCCAGGCAAAATATCTGGGAGACCAGATTATGCTGAATCCTGCTGGGTTTTACGGAAAAATTTTAGACGCTGCTTTTTCCAACCGGGAAGAACGATACGATTTGAGTGACAATTGAGCCAATATAGTTGCATAGTTTACACATATAGAAAAAACTGTGCGTAGAACAGGTTCTCTTACAATCATAGAAAAAGCGATGCGGTATGACGTGTTTTTGTCATACCGCATCGCTTTATTTTTGTATCTCGTCCCATGTCGCAGGGGCACCGGCGTATTGCAGGGAATAGTACTTTAAGATATAGTATGCATCTGAAATGGTAATGCTTTTGTCATGGTCAATATCAACAAAAGGCAGCAGTTTTCGTTCAATTTCCGGGTATTCGGTAAATGTATAGCTGAGATTCCCGGCACTGTGGTTGGCGTAATATTGCAGAACTAGAAAGGCATCTGTAATATCTACACGTCCGTTTCGGTCAGTATCTCCGTACATAGGAATCCAGTCCGGTTCGGTAGTGGTAGAAGTTGAAGTGGTGGTAGAAGTCGAAGTGGTTGTAGAAGCCGAAGTGGTAGTAGAAGTTGAAGTAGTGGTAGAAGTTGAAGTAGTGGTAGAAGTTGAAGTAGTTGTAGAAGTTGAAGTGGTGGTAGAAGTCGAAGTAGTGGTAGAAGTTGAAGTGGTGGTAGAAGTTGAAGTGGTGGTAGAAGTTGAAGTAGTGGTAGAAGTTGAAGTAGTGGTAGAAGTTGAAGTAGTGGTAGAGGTTGAAGTAGTGGTAGAGGTTGAAGTGGTGGTAGAAGTTGAAGTGGTGGTAGAGGTTGAAGCGGTGGTAGAGGTTGAAGCGGTGGTAGAGGTTGAAGTGGTTGTAGAGGTTGAAGTGGTTGTAGAAGTTGAAGTAGTTGTAGAGGTTGAAGTGGTGGTAGAGGTTGAAGCGGTGGTAGAGGTCGAAGTAGTTGTAGAGGTGGAAGTGGTTGTAGTTGTCACAATTGGCAAATCGTTTCCGATTCCGGAAAGGCGCGTCTGGTTGTTACGCACATACCAATCTGCCCATTCTTCTTGTCCTGATGCGGCTTCAGAGAGGAGTGCAGCAACGGTACCGTCCTGGAAAGCAGCTTCTGGTTGCGCTGCATTTTTCGGTTCGCAGTAAGAAAGACCATCTCCGGCTGCTGTGCCGGAACCTTTTTCATAAAAGCAGTTCAGAATTGGAACATCGGTATAGCCTTCTGCGTTTCCAATAATTTGATTGCCGTATTCCGGAGAAGAGGATACCTGAACGCTGCCGAGGTGGTAGCAGTTTTGAAGATTGGCACTATCGCCGGAGGATCTCCCGACAATTCCGCCTGCATTTGCTCCATTTGCGGTGACGGAGCCAATGTGATAGCAGTTTTCGATTTTTCCGGTACCGCTGTTGTTCCCTACAAGGCCGCCGCATTGATTGCCGGTGGTCAGCACATCGCATACGGCGTAACAGTTGAGAATAGTGCCGCTGTTCCAGCCGGCAATTGCGCCGGTGTCTCTTTTTCCCTGAATCAGTGTTCCTTCGATTCCCAGATTTTTTACGGTTCCGGAATTACCGCCAAACAGCCCCTGATCTGCATTTCCCTGAAAGGAAACCCCTGTGATTTTGTGCCCGTTTCCGTCAAATGTGCCATGAAATGGGAGGCTATGTGTGCCGATGGGTACCCAGGTGCTTTCTGTATCCCAGGAAATATCCGCGGTGAGAATTACGGAAAATTCATGATTTTCTTGGCTGACTCGCTGCGACAGCCACATAAGATCGGAAAAACAACTGATGGCATAAGGATTTTTTGCTGTACCATCTCCATCCGGCGCACTGCTGTCAGCGGATGCGGGCAGTTGTATGGCAGAGAAAAGAAACAGCAGGCACATCGCAAATGCACAGAGCAAGCTCCAGATTTTTAAAACAGGTTGTTTTTTCAGATTCATAGAAAGTATCTCCCTTCTTAATTCGACACGATTCGACATATTATAACATGATTTGACAATAAATGCAATAGTTTTATACTGTTTTATCGAATTTATCGTGTATCTTTATCCTTCTTTTTACAAAAGAAAAGCAAAGGAGGAGCCGGAAAAAACATGGGAATGCATGTCCATGATTTCATTTAAACAAAGCGCAATCCTTTTGTGTAGAGTGCACAAAAAGCAGAATAACTTTTTTGCAAGACGCATAAAATTCTTTCAAAAATTAAAAAAATGCTTGCAAAATTCCATCAAATATACTATACTGGTATATGGAGAAGTATGGTGCAGGAAAGCACATGTCAGTGAATGCAATTGTTGTACAAATGCACAAATTGGAGCGAAAAGGGGGCGCGAAAGACTCGTGCTGCTGTATGGTTATGCAAAAGCTGCGGCTTCTCTGCATCGCACCGGCAAAAATACTGCCGGGCAAACACTTTGATATGATAATCAAGAAAGGAAGAATGATAAACATGAAGATGAAAAAGATTCTTTCATCTCTCACTGCAGGTGTCATGGCTGCAACCACGATCCTGACGAGTGCACTGATCACACCGGTGATGTCATTGACTGCAAGTGCAGGAACAACTGGTGACTGCTATTTGTTTGCGCGAGATGAGCACTGGGCATTGGGCGGCGATAACTATGACCGCTTTGCAACACAGATCAGCAATGTAACAGGAGACGGTACTTATACCGTAACCACAAAGAACACCGCTTCTTATGGATCCGGTGATTTGCAGGAATTTTACTTTGTTATTTTCGAAGATCAGAACGAAAAGAACTTTACTGACAATCTGAAAGTAGATTCTGTATCGTTCTCTACAAGTGGTAAAACATATACTGATGTCGCTTATACTGTAAATGAAGATGATCAGTACATGGTTGACAGCAACGACAAGTACACCTGGGCTGCTGTAGTTACCATGGATGCTTCTGCATTTGCTGGTGAATCTGTAGCTTCCGGGGACTCCATCTCTGTAACGTTCACAGTTGGCAAGGATACACCGGTTGCAACAGCTACCACTACTACAACAGGCGTAACAACCACAACAGAAGCACCAGTTACTACAACAGAATCTTCTGTTACAACCACTGTTACAACAACACCGGCATCCAAAGACCGTGAGGCTGTTCTGAAAGAGGACGTAGATGATAAAAATAATAGATTTGTTGAATTTGACCCGATGGGTGCAAAGTCTCTGACATTCTATTATAAGGTAAAGTCGAATGATACTGAGACCACACTGGCATTCGGTTATATGCCGACTGACGGCGGAAAGTGGAAGCAGAAACAGTATGACAAACAGGAAGTTCCCAGCAGCAAGGAAGTGGCATTTGATTATACCATTCCCTCTGATGTTGGCGATTCTATGAAGGCAAGCGTATACTGGCCGCAGGCTGACGATGTAGAAATCATCAAGGTTGTTCTGCATGACGTTCCGGACGTAGTAACCACTACGACTGAATCTAAGCCGGCAACCACAGAAACTACACCGGCAACCACAGAAACCACACCGGCAACTACAGAAACCACACTGGCAACTACAGAGACTACACCGGCAACTACAGAAACTACACCGGCAACTACAGAAACTACACCGGCAACCACAGAAACCACACCGACAACAGAATCTAAGCCGGCAACTACAGAAACTACACCGGCAACCACAGCTTCTACCGTTGTGACAACAGTTGCTACAACAACAGCTGCTCCGGTTACTACAACAGAAAAAGCACCGCAGGGCAAGGGTATTGTCATGAGCATTCAGGAAAAGACCTTTGAACCTGGTGATTCTGAAGTACAGATCGGTGTAGATATCAAGAATGCAGTTGCAAGCTTTGGTTATAAGTATGCAATTGATATTCCGGAAGTAACTGCACGTATTCTGACACTGAGCTATGACATCGACTCCTTCGATGAAGCACAGACATTTGCTGGCGTTGGCCTGACAAAGAGTGCACAGGGCTATGTAGATTACACTGCCGACAGAGGCACATCTGGTACAGGCGTAGACAACAGCATTGATGAAAGCAAGCGCAGAATCTTCGTATCTCTGAGCGCAAACGGCGGTGCCTTTACTGCAAAGGACGGCGCACTGCTGAACATGACCGTAGACATCTCTGACAAGGCAGTTGCAGTAGCTGAAGAAGAAGGCCTGCAGCTGATGAAAGACGAAAACGGCGATACTTATTATCTGTTCCCGATCAACTTTGCTCCGGACGGCACAGACAAGATGCTGAGCATGGACAAATGGGTTGATATGAAGCGTTTTGAATATCTGGATGATGACGGCGCAGCCGGCAAGGATATTCATGAAACAGACGTTGTTTACTACAACGGCGGTATCCGCGTTTATACTGACAAGAAGGACACAACCACTACTACTACAGACGTAACTAAGCCGCAGATGCCGATCAACATGGAGCTTCAGAAGCCGTTTGTATACGCAGGCGCTGAAGAAGAGGAGCTGCCGATTCTGGCTGTTACCAAGCAGGCTTCTGCAAATGCAGATACTGTTGGTTTCCGCGGCGTAATCGCACTCCCGAATGTAACTGCTGATATGCTGGAACTGGCATATGATGAAGATTCCTGCACATGGAATGTTCCTGGCCAGAATCAGGTGAACCTGCAGAATTTCATGAAGTACAAGAACGGCGAAACCGATAAGGAAGCAAACCGCTGGATCTTCTTCACACAGTCCTCCAACGATGGCAGCATCCTGGATCCGACTACAAAGGATTATGTACTGAGCATGGCATTCAACATTCCGGATGCTGACACAGTTACTGCACTGGCAAAGGCTGCTGGCCTGACACTCCAGACTGGTGAATATGAGGGCGAGACAGTTCAGTATTATGCATTCCCGATGGTATTTGGTCCGGACGGAACTGATAAGATGCTGAGCGGAAGCACATGGGTTGATCAGGAACGGTATGAATACCTGAATGCAGACAACCAGAACATCTTTAAGGAACAGGTTGGCCTGAACAATGGTGAAATCCGCGTTATTGTAAGCAAAGGCGTTACAACAACTACTACCGTAACCACTACCAGCACAACTACCACCACATCTACCACTACTACTACAACTTCTGCCACAACTACACGTGGTACTGGTACCACTACTACCACTGTTTCTACCGCTCCGATTACGACAACTTCCACTTCTACAACTACTACCACCACAACTACAACCACTACAACAACCACCACAACCACTACCACCACATCTACAACTGTTACAGATCCGACAACAACAACTACTTCCACTACAACCACCACTACAACTAGCGCTGCTCCGGTAACTACAACAACAACTACTACAGTATCTACAATTGCTACTACTACTACAACAAGTAAGAGAGGCGACCGCCCGAACATCAACACCACAACCAGCACTACAACCACTACTACTACCACCACCACAACAACAACAACTGCTACCACCACATCTACTACAGTTACAGGTCCGACTACCACTACTACTACAACTACTACCACATCTGGTACAGTTACAGATACGACTACAACTACTACCACCACCACCACAACAACAACTACTACCACAACCACAACAACTCCGGAACCGGGTCCGGTAGTAACAACAACTTCTCTCTCTGTTGAAGTGAAGACTGCTGTTGGCTACTACTTCTCTGTAGATGAAAATCCGTTTAACATTGCAGATCTGCTCACTGTTTACTCTGTAAATGAAAAGGGCGAAAAGACCGATGTTACAGCTGATGTTCACTTCGAGTATAACAGCCCGGCTGATCTGTATGATGCACAGAAGAAGGCTTATGCTGAATCTGTTCTGAAGCCGATCTACAAGGATGGCACTGTAATTGATGGCGATACCGTAAAGGTTTATGTTGGCATAAAGGGTGATACAAATCTGAATGCTGATAACGACATTAACGATGCAGAAAGCACATTGTTCTATTATTCTTATATTTATGCTGGTGCGCAGGACGTTAAGTTCTATGATCTCGTAGCAACTACCGTACCGCATAATGATGAAATCGAAACTCTGATGTACTTCCTGTCTGATATTGACACCGAAGGCAAGGGCGGCAAGAACGATGATACACACGAGATCACGAATAACGATGCTCTGTGGAACCTGTTCTTCTACTCTTACAGAATGGCCGGCGGTGAAAGACCGTGGAAGGAAATCTGCCCGACTCTGACAAAGGATTCTCCTCTGGCAAAGTAAGGTGAAAATCCTTAAAAAATAACGCATTCATTCATGAGTGCAAAAGCGAAAACCCGATACGGATTACATTCCGTATCGGGTTTTTGTTTGCAGGAAAAAAGCCAAAGTAACTTGGATTTTGCAGGAAGAGACCTTTCTTTTGCAAAAATTCAAAAAAACTGAAAAGATCTCTTGCAAAATTGCGTGAAATCGATTATACTAGATAGTGAGGTATTATGCTCGCTGAAAAATAAGACAGCTTTGAAGAAACAATTGATAAAGGAGGGGTGTACTTGAAGCAGTTGATACAGGTACAGCAAATGGTGCAGGATGGTGCTTTGGATGAAAAGCTTTCTGTGCTCTGCGGCGGAAAATCAGAACTGGATGCGTACCGGGCGCGGTTGCTGCACACATTAGAAGCATTCGGGAAAACATTTGGAACTGATCGGGAAATTGCAATCTTTTCCGCACCGGGACGAACAGAACTGGGCGGAAACCATACAGATCATCAGCACGGCCACGTATTGGCGGCCAGTGTGAACTTGGATATTATCGCCGTTGCATCTCCGCGAAGCGACAACGTCATTCAGGTGCAGTCAGAAGGCTATCCGCTGGATGTAATCTCATTAGAGGAACTGGAACCAATTCCGGAAACACAGGAACCCCATGCGGCAGAATTGATACGCGGTGTGGCGGCCAGATTTGGACAGCTGGGTTATCCGCTGGAACACGGATTTGATGCGTATACCACATCTACGGTTTTAAAGGGATCCGGCTTGTCTTCTTCTGCGGCATTTGAAGTCCTGATGGGAAATATCTGCAATGCATTTTTTGCAGAGGGAAAATTAAGCCCGATAGCACTTGCAGAAATTGGCCAGTTTGCAGAAAATGTCTTCTATCGCAAGCCCTGCGGACAGATGGATCAGATGGCATCCTCAGTAGGCGGCGTTGTGGCAATTGACTTTTTCGATCCTCATTTGCCGGAGGTCAGATCGATTGCATTTGATTTTGATAAAACCGGCTATGCCCTGTGTATCGTAGATACCGGCGGAAGCCATGCAGATCTGACAGACGAATACGCCGCAATTCCGGCAGAGATGGGTGCAGTGGCTGCATATTTTGGAAAATCATTTTTGTCAGAGGTTTCGGCAAATCAGGTGTTAAAGTCCATTCCAGAACTGCGAAAGGCTTGTGGTGACCGCGCAGTGCTGCGTGCCATGCATTTTTATCGGGAAGACCGGCGTGCCCAGGGAGAGGCAGATGCCCTGGAACGGGGTGACTTTGAGGCATTTTTGCGGTTTGTGCAGAAATCCGGACAGTCCTCCTATGACCTGCTGCAAAATGTATATCCTTCTTCTGCACCCCAGGATCAGCCAGCATCTATTGCGTTGGCAGTCGGTTCTGCAATGCTGGGTGGACGTGGTGCCATCCGGGTGCACGGCGGCGGTTTTGGCGGCACGATTCAGGCGTTTGTCCCAACGGTGCTGTTATCGCAGTTTCAAGAGGGGATGGAAGCCGTTCTCGGCGCAGGTTCCTGCCATGTATTAAAAATCCGTCCGGTTGGCGGAGTGACAATTTTAGAATGACATCATCTTTGGAAAGGATGGCGGAAATAGAATGGGAAAGATTCTGGTAACCGGCGGAACCGGATTTATCGGGAGTCATGCTTGTGTATCTTTGATTAACGCGGGATACTCTGTTGTAGTCGTGGATAATTTGTGTAATTCAAAGGTAGAGGCGCTTGCCCGGATACAACTGATCACCGGGAAGCAGGTGCGGTTTTATCAGGCAGATCTGCGGGATGAAGAGAGCATACGTCAGATATTTATTGACAATAAAATTGACGCGGTCATGCATTTTGCCGGGTTAAAGGCAGTCGGAGAGTCTGTAGAAAAGCCGCTTCAATATTATGAAAACAATATTGGAGGAACCGTTTCTCTGCTGCGCGTGATGGCAAAGCAGAAGTGCCATACGATTATTTTTTCTTCCAGTGCTACTGTTTACGGATGTCAGAACCCGGTGCCATACCGGGAAGAAATGCCGGTTTCCGCAACGAATCCCTATGGGTATACCAAGGTAATGATTGAACAGATTCTACGGGATGTCTGTAAATCTGATCCCCAGTTCAGTGCAGTGGCACTGCGGTATTTTAATCCCATTGGTGCCCATGAGAGCGGCTTGCTGGGGGAGAATCCAAACGGAATTCCCAATAATCTGGTGCCGTATATTGCACAGGTTGCCTCTGGAAAACTGGATCATGTTAATATTTACGGAAACGATTACAACACACCAGACGGCACCGGCGTGCGGGACTATATCCATGTAATGGATTTGGCAGATGGCCACACCGCAGCACTGGCGTACGGAATGGAGCATTCCGGATTTACCGCAGTCAACCTGGGTACCGGTACCGGCAGCAGCGTCCTGGAAGTGATACGGGCTTATGAAAAGGCCTGCGGCAGGACGATTCCCATTGAAATTACCAAGCGCCGTGCCGGAGATATTGCGGCATCCTATGCAGATGCGGCAAAGGCAAAGGAACTGCTGGGATGGCAGGCAGTTTCCGGTTTGGAAAAGATGTGCGCCGATAGCTGGCGCTTTACCGTTCAAAATCCCAACGGTATGGAATAGGAGGCATTATGTCAGGCAGATTTGGAAATGCAATCGATAACTTTTTGATTATTATGGTGGCTGTGGCAATTGTGCTGCTGCTGGTGGTTATGCTGGGAGCAAGACAAAGTCCGTTCCGCCAGAAAATCAGTCGCATGCTGGTGCAAAATCCAAATGGCGGTGCCAAGCGCCAGCCGCTGGAATTTAACCGGGAGTACTATATTACAGGAGAAAGAAATATGCGAAAGCCAAACCGCGGAAAAAATCCGCCTCGTACGGTCATTGCAGTTCTGGTGCAGAAGGTAGATGAGCGCCGCCGGACAATGGATCCCAGCGGAACCATGAAACTGTACAATGAGTACTACGAATTGATCTTTAAAACGAGAAAAGGCGATATTTTACATATTGTCACAAGCAAGAAGGCGTATCTGGCAGTGCCGTTTCATCAGCAGGGCCAGTTGACATATCAGGGTGATCAGTTGATTCGCTTCCAATACAGCGGCGGCGAAGTAACCGAAGATCAGCACGCCTTCCATACCGCGCCTGTAGGTGCGCTTCCAGTCAGAAGATAACACATCTGCACAGTGTATAAAATGCAAAGAAAAAAGGACTGCTTTTATTTCAAAGCAGTCCTTTTGGTTTATGTCAATTCCGAATGGAGTATCAATTTATGTCACTTATTCTGGTTGTTTTCGTCTTCCTTCCGAATCTGTGCACGCTTGATTTTGCCGCCCAGTGTTTTCGGGAGTTCATCTACATATTCGATAATACGCGGATACTTGTACGGAGCAGTGGTGTGCTTTACGTGGTTTTGCAGCTCCTTGGTCAGCGCATCGCTGGGAGTGTAGCCCTTTGTCAGCACAACAGTTGCCTTTACTACCTGGCCGCGGATCGGATCCGGTGCAGCAGTAATGGCACATTCTAAAACAGCCGGATGTTCGATCAGTGCGCTTTCTACCTCGAATGGCCCGATACGGTAGCCGGAACACTTGATAACATCATCGTTTCGTCCCACAAACCAGAAGTAGCCGTCAGAATCCCGCATGAATACATCATGTGGACAATAGCTGCCCTGTCCCAGGATTTCCTTTGTCATTTCCGGATTCTGATAATATCCCACAAACAGGCCGGTAGGATAGGATTTGTTCAGGTTCTGCATAACGAGAACGCCCTGTTCACCGTCAGCTGTTAAAGTGCCGTCATCTTTTTGCAGAACGATATCATACAGCGGAGAGGGCTTTCCGGTGGAGCCAGGCTTCGGATCGATCCAAGGGAAGTTTGCCAGCAGAACAGTACCTTCTGTCTGCCCAAAGCCTTCACGGATTTCTTTGCCGGTGAGTTCCTTCCAGCGGTAGAATACTTCCGGATTCAAAGGCTCTCCGGCCGTTGCAAAGTTTTCGATGCTGGACAAATCATAAGAAGCCACATCCTCCTGCAGCATAAAGCGGTACATAGTCGGCGGTGCACAGAATGTAGTAAGCTTATAATCCTGCATTTTCTGGAGCAAGTGTGCGGGCACAAACTTGTCCATATCATATGCAAAGATAACTGCGCCGCAAATCCACTGGCCGTAGATTTTGCCCCAGCCAAACTTAGCCCAGCCGGAGTCAGATACGCTCATATGCAGCTTGTTTTCCTGTACCTGCTGCCAGTATTTTGCTGTTACGATATGACCCAGCGGATGGGTGTAGTCGTGCTGTACCATTTTCGGGTCACCAGTGGTGCCGGAGGTAAAGTAAACGATCATGGTATCCTTTGCAGTTGTTGCAGCAGCGCCGGTAGGACGAGCAAATTCAGTAGAGAATGCAGCCACTTCATCATGAAAGCTGTGCCAGCCTTCTCTTGCCGGCCCGATTACAATCTTGTGCTGAATGCTGGGAACAGAGGGCTGTGCCTCGTCTACCTGTTCCAGAACATAGGGATCATCTACACAGATCATTGTGTGGATTTTCGCGCTGTTTCCGCGGTAGATCAGGTCTTTCTTTGCCAGCTGCAGGGAACCGGGAATCAGAATTGCGCCGATTTTATGAAGCGCAACGGCACATACCCAGTATTCCCACCGGCGGCGGAGAATCAGCATAACAACAGTGCCCTTCCGAATGCCCAGGCTCAAAAAGTAATTTGCAGCCTGATTGGACAGACGGGAAATGTCCGTAAAGGTAAAGGTTTTTTCTTCTTCGTGATCATCACACCAAACAAGAGCCTTCTTTTCTGGTTCCTGTTTTGCCCATTCGTCCACGATATCAAAGCCGAAGTTGAAATCATCCGGAATGTTGAGGCGATAGTTCTGCTTGAAGTCCTCGTAGCTGTCAAATTCAATACGAGGAAGGTATTTGTTGAGCAGCATATGCAAATGCTCCTTTTCCTAGAAATTCTACTGTAAATAGCAGTGTACGCTTTCTTTTTTTAACAGAAGCGATTATTTTCATTATACTATATTTTCCGAAAAATGTCAAGGAATTTCCACGATTTTTAAAGGGGATGCGGCATAAAATACAAGATGAAATGATTTTGATGCGACGCAGAAAAAGAATGGCTGCTCCGGTTTTCATAAAAAAACTCTGCGGCTTTTTTCTTCCGTAGAAGAACCGCAGAGTTTTTGAAAAAATAACGTAATTTTAATCGACTGCCGGCAGTGAATCAATGATGTGCGTCAGGAAGCGCAGCAGCGACTGTGCGTCCCGTGCGTCCAGATCGGTGTCTGCATTGCAGTCCGCATTGAGCCGTTGTGCAGCGTTCAAGTCTACCGTATCGGAGACCGCCTTGTTCAGCAATACTGCATCTGCCAGATTGACCTTTCCATCCATGTTGATGTCACCCAGAAGCACATCTCCCGGAATGATGGCCTGTGTCGTAGTTGTGGTGGGAGAAGGTGTTTCACTGTCTGTATTCGTGCTGGTAGTAGTTACCGGCAGGGTTGCAGTTTCAGTATGAGTTGCAGTAGCTGTAGTGGTATCAGAACCAGGTGCTTCAGAATCAGTAGGAACAGTTTCTGTTTTGGTTTCTGTGGTAGTGGAAACTTCGCTGACAGTTGTGGTTACAATCGGTGTTGTCGTTGTTGTAACAACCGGCGGTGCAGCCTTTTCTGCAAAGGAAGCGCCCTTATATGTATAGATTGCGCTGCTGTCCTTTACCTGCATAAATCCATGTGTTGTAATGGAACCGTCTGCATTTCTCCAGACTGCGTCGAAATCCGCGCCCATTTCCGGTGCCGTTACAGAGATAAAGTCATCGTCAGAAATGGTATCAAATTTTGTGCCAATCTTTTTATTGTTTTCTACAGTTGTTGTTTCGTTTATCTGATAATAGCCGCTGTTGTAGTAGACAATATTTTTTGCAGTGCCGTTCATCTTGTCATTGGAAAGCTTATTCAGACCTGCTGCGCCCAGATTTGCGGTCAGATTATCAACGCTGAAATAGGAAATCATGTTGGTAAAAGCAGCATTGTCACAGCGATAGCAGCTGACATTGGGCTTTCCGTTGGCACCGACACCGTTGTTATAGGCGGTGCAGTTGGTCAGGCTGCCCAGCTTCGGATTGTTGTTGTCCGTAAAGCCGCAGTTCAGGTTTTCAAAAGCCAGACAATTCTTTATCACGTGGGCAGAACCTACGCCGGATCCGCCCAGCTTGAAACCGTTTCCGTCACAGCCGCCATAGCCTTCTCCGAATTCTGTGAATCCGTTCCGGAAGGCAATGCAGTTCTGAATGGTAACAACACCAATCGGCCCTGTTTCTGATTTTGCAAACAAATCCCAGCCGTCATCACTGTTGTTGTAAGACATACAGCCGTCAAAGACGTTTCCTTCTCCGCAGGTCAGCTTTGCAGCAAATCCGTCTGCATTCTCCATGGTTGCATTGTCACAGTTATTTTTGGAGGTGCAGTTTAAGATCAGGTTATTGCTGGGCCAGTCTGCAATGGTTGCTGCACTGGTGTTGTACCGGGAAATCTGGAGACCGGTGTCCTGATTGTCGTTGAATACCATGCGTTCCAGCTTGTTGTTGCTGCCGGAAAGCAGCATGCCGTTGTCCGCTGCCTTGGTGATTTCAAAGCCGTAGAAATGCCAGTAATCGCCGTCCAATACAATGCCGCGCTTGGCATTGTTAGCAGCGCCCTGTCCGGAAAAGTCGAAGGTGACATCTGCACCGTTATAGGGCTTTATGGTTTTCATAGCATCGGCTGTACCATTATTTTTGTCATCAATTACAATGGTTTCAGAGAATTCGTAGGTACCGCTCAGCAGGTAGATGGTGTGTCCGGGTGTCAGCTTTGTAATAGCATCTGTCACAGAGGCCGGATCCTTTTCCGATTCTCCGCTGCCCGTTCCGTTTGGTGCGCAGAAAATGTCGCCTGCTGCCGGAACATCCGGGGTCACCGGTGCAGCAGTTCCCATTGTGGTAACTGTAGCCGGCTTTTCGCTGGAAGCGGTTACCGTCGTGGTAACGGTGGTTGTTTCCAGTGTGCTTCCGGTTGTAACTTCCGTTGTCACAACCGGGTCAGTATTTTCGCTAAATCCGCTGCCGATGGCAATGACTGTCGGTTTATAGTTGACCAGAGCCTGTTTTAACGTATTATTGACCGCATAGCTGGCATCATCTACAGAGTTGTCAAATTTCCACTGGAAATCTCCGCCCTGCACACGGCCTGCCTTGGCAGTCACAATGGACGGTACATCTGCCGCAGCATCTGCGGTGTAGCTGTACATAATCTCAGGATTGGTGTCGAAATTATTGTATGTTGTGCCGCCGGAAACGGTCTTTACACTGCTCGGTACCGTTTCAGAAGGACTGGAAACCTCATAGGCATCAAACGAAGTGTTGTCCTTGGCATACGGAATATAGCTGGATGCGCCTTCGATATAGTTGCCGTATGCTTTGATAATGCCGCCGGTTTCACCGGTGAAGGTGCCTTCTCCTAAAGCGTCCGTTCCTTGTCCGGAGCTTAACATAGGATCCTTGCAGTTCCGGAAGTAGTTGTTTTCTACAAAAGCGGAAGCACCCTTGGTGACACCTACGCCGTATTTTGCATTGCCGTCATAGTAGTTGTTGTAGCAGTGAACAGAGCAGGTGCGGATTCTGGGGTGACGGGAGTCGGAGTGATCGTACCAGTTATGGTGATAGGTGATGTAGTTGGTTTCTTCTTCGTCCTTCATGCCCTGGAGATTGCACTTGCCGTTGTCCCAGAAGTGGTTGTAGGAGTGGGTGACATAGGTGGAAGTCTTGGTATCCAGCGCGCCGTCTCCCTTGACCTGGTCATCATCTGAACCGGCATCGCCATAGAAAAAGTCACAGTTGTGCACCCAGACATGGTTGTTATTCTGCTGTAAGCCGCAGTCGTCTCCCTCGGAACTGTTGCAGTTCATAAAGCCGATATTGCGGACTTCTACATTGGAGCTGTTTTTCATGACCAGGCCGAATCCGTTGAATACGGTGTCAGTACCAATTCCTTCCACTGTAATACCAGCTACCACAGTATCAATCATCAGATCCCCCTTCGGCATGTTGGCCGGGTCTGTGATACTGCCGATAAAACGCAGGCAGAGCGGACGCGTTTCCTTTTTCTTTTTGTAGCCCTCAATGATCTTTTGTACGCCGACAGCAGTTTCTTCGCCCTTGCCGGTGATATTGATGTTTGCGGTTACGGTGTCCTTGTTGGCATCCGTTACATATACAACAATAGCATTGGATTTTAGTGTGCCGTCCTCGTTGTATGCACCGGAGGAAGTGCCGTCGACAAAGCCAAAGCCGCTTCTGTCATGGGCTTCAACCTTTAATACTGCCGTTTCTGCGGCCTTAGAATCGTCCTCTTTTCCGCTGATCACCGGAACGATTTTCATGACATAGCTGCCGGCTGCCAGTCCCACAGCATCGGCCCGGAACCGATCCGGATACTGTCGGATCAGCATGGAGTCCAGCTGCTGATAGCTGCCGCCGCTTGCCTTCACATAAACATGATAGTCCGATGCGCCAGTAACTGCACCCCATTCTGCATAGGCTGCCTCTAAATCACCGCTTGCATTGAGAATGGAAACGGAACTGCTGCTGGCAGCTACCACCGGCGTTTGCGTATCGACAGGGGAGAGGGCATCACTGTAGGCAGTGGCTCCCGGTAATACAGAGGATACAGCGGTTGCGGCCATAACTGCGGCAACAATGCCTTGTCCAAATCGTTTGATTTTCATATGCTTCATTCCTCCTGAGATCTGCCGTTTCGGCAGGAAAGGCATTCGATGGACGGAAATGTGCATGATTTTCCATCCGTTTTTTGATGCCTTCGGTCTTAAATGTCCGCAGAGTGCGGGCTACACGCGCTTTTAGGATGCAGCAAAACACACCACTAAAATACAATTTTATTTTACGCGCAAATTGCTGGTTTGTCAATCGGTATTTTCGCCAAATAATGGACAAATAAATGTGCAGAATATATAATTATGACGGATACTGTGGATTCAAATTGCTTTATTTGTCAAAAATCGTGGAAAAATCTTTGATTTCATATTGGAATTTTAGGCAATGTGAAAGCCTGATTTCCGGCAGTGATTTTTCCGGCGAAGAATTGGGGAAATGCCGGGGAGTCATGGCGTATACTTCAGGCAATTTGGTTTGGAGTTTGCGTACAAGCTATACAGATCAACAAAATATATAAATTTGTCGAGAAACTGGAGAAAATGAGAACTCTGTGCACTTTTTGTAACAATATTTCTGAAAAGGATACAAAGCGGTTAAAGTATTTACAATTTGCATTTTTGCCGGTTTCTGTGCGGAAAATGGTTGACAAATGGCAAACACAATATTATAATAAATGTATAAATGCTTTCGGTTGGATAGAATGCAGAATTTCCAAATTGCGCCAGATGCGGAGACTGCCATTTGGTCTGCCGTTTTTGCATGGGTTTGGAAACGGAGCGGCAGACCGCTTCGCTTTTTTGTGTTTGCGCAGATGATACTGCATCCAGAAAACAATTTTGAGACAGATGCTTTGGTGCAGGTGTTTTTGTCGCATTTTCGTAAGAATACGGAAAATTGGGCTGAGAACTTGTCTTCACAAGTGTATACACGTGTCTTTTCGGCAAATTATGCTCGAAAATCCACTTGTGTTTCTTATGAAGACAGGTTCTGAAACAGGCATCTTGCTGTGGGGCTGATTGTGTTTTAGGCATAGTGCAGCGCAGCTTGGAATATGGTACATCAAAAGGGAAAGAAAACAGCAGAAACAGATCTGACAGAACCTGTCAGAAACTGATATTCTGAAGTCGGAAAGGAAAGATAATATTGTACAGCAAAGATCAGGAGTCAAATCGGAACGCTTTTTCTTCCGGTGCCCATCTGACAAAAGAAGAGATGCGGCAGAAAATACGTGCTTCACTGGCTGCAAAGGAATCAAATGGGCAGCAGCCGGAGGAACATGCACCGGCGTATGCCGGCAGTGTTTCCCGATCCCAGCCGGTTCGCCGCAGCGCTGGCAGCAATGCCACACCGGCAGAACATTCCCGAACAGAAAAGGCGCGGCAGCTTCGGGAAACAATGGATGCCAGACGCGGCAGCGGAAATAGCCGCAGCATGCGTGGTGAAGCGGCTTCTGACTGGAATCCGCCTGTACAGAGAAAAACTGCTGTGCGTCCTCAGCCTCAGCCCAGACCGCAGCGTCGGGAAGCGTATGAGGACTGGGACTATGACGAACGTGTCCACAGCGCAGATACCGGCAAAAAGATAGGCATTATTACAGGAATTATTGTTGCGGCAATCCTGGTGCTGTTTTATATCATCGGACTGGTGATGTATCATGGAAAGTTCTTGCCGAAAACCTATGTGAACAACGTGAATATCTCCGGCATGACCGCAGAGGAAGCCACGAAGGCCATTACAGATTCTGCCGAGGAACTGGGCGTTACCTTTATTCCGCGTCAGGGCGATCCGATCGTCTTTAAGGGATCTTCCTTTGGCTGTACTGTTTCCCTTCCGGATGGCGCGCTGTCAGATGCAGCAGATGAAGGCCACGGCTTATGGTTCCGCAAGCTGTTTTCCAAGAGCGAGTATGCAGTTACGCTGAATGTGAATTATTCTGAAGCTAATCTTGCCAGCCTGATTGCAGCCTATGACTGGGGCAATGTGCCGCCTACAGATGCAAAGGTTGTGCAGGGTGAAGACGGCAGCTTTTCCATTCAGCCGGAAGACGATGGAAACATGGTAGATACTACAGTACTTTCTAATTATACCATTGAGCAGATGCGCAATGGCAACAATACCATTAACATGGTAGATGCCAACTGCTATAAAAAGGCAGAAGTGACTGCGGACAGCCTGAAGGATACTCTGACACTGTACAATCAGATTGGTGCAGTAGAAATCACCTATGATATGACAAACCGGGAAGAATTGTTTGATCCGGTGGGAACCGAAACCGTTGGCCATGAACAGCTGATGCAGTGGATTACCAGTGACGGTGGTCAGATCTCCATCGACAAAGAAAAGGCCAAGGAATGGGTACAGACTAACATTGCAGACAAATATGATACCTTTAAGTCAGAAGGATACACCAGAACATTTGAATCCACTGCGGATGGTACTGTGGAACTGGCACTGACACCTACCAGTACCTATGGCTGGAAAACAGACGTAGATGCCACCGTAGATAAGCTGGAAGAATACATTCAGGACGGAGAATCTGTTACAGTTGAGCCGGAGTATGAACAGGCCGGCTTCCGTCCGAATACCTCTAGTGGCAAGGAGTTCGGTGAAAAAACTTATATCGAAGTGGATATCTGTCACCAGCATCTGTGGTTCTATGTAGATGGCGAATTGTATCTGGAATCTGATGTAGTAACTGGTTTGGAATCCGATGTCAACCGTCAGACACATCCGGGCGTTTTCAAAATCCGTGACCGCGTTAAGGATGCTGTGCTGGGTACATATGTAGTACAGGGCTATCAGCAGCCAGTTTCCTACTGGATGCCGATCGACCATACGGGTATTGGTCTGCACGATCTGAACCGCAGCAAGTACGGCGGAGAGATCTACAAGACACACGGTTCACACGGTTGTATCAATCTGCCGCTGGACGTTGCCGGAAAGATCTACGAGGAAACCGTAGTTGGCATGCCCGTTATTATTGTTCCGTAAAAAATAATAAGGTTTTATGATATGAAAAAAGTGATTCCTGTAAAGAGGCAGGAATCACTTTTTTCTATAATAGAGGAAGTTCCTCTTCCCCTTTTGTGCAAGAAATACAAAATTTATTTTATATACTTGAAAATAGAATTGAATTTATGGTAAAATACAAAAGAAAGATTTTGGCATAGAATGGAGGAAAGGAGGAATTCTCATGAAAGATAAGCTGCGATTGCCAATCGTATGGATGCTGCTGTGCAGTATGCTGCTTTGGGGAATGTCGGGCATTGCGGCGTCTGCCACAGATTCCGATGAGACATCTCTGGCAGAAGCACAAATCGAAGAAGTGGTTGCATACACCAATGCATTTCGGCAGGAAAATGGACTGGAGCCACTGCAAATTGCTCCAGTTCTTCTGGAAATCGGCGCTATGCGTGCGGAGGAATTGAAACAAAGCTACGGCCACATGCGGCCGGACGGAACCAGCTGGTTTACAGCGATTGAAAATGCTGAGGTGGATTCCAATTGCTATGCTGCGGAAAATATTGCCGCCGGTTATGCGACCCCTCAGGAAGTATTTACAGCATGGAAAATTTCTGACGCGCACCGGGAAGCAATGCTGGGGGAACACTACCAGTATATTGGAATCGGTGTCAGCTATTTGGAGAATGATCCCAACTACTATTTCTATTACTGGGAGATGGTGCTGATCTCATCAGAAATCCCTCTGGAGGGTAGTTACTACCCGTTTGCGGAGAAAACAGATACCGGGACGCAGACCACGTCAGCTGCGGAATACAATCTGATATACGGCGATATCAACGGAGATCTTCAGGTAACGCTGGAAGATGCTGTGAAGCTACAGCAAATTCAATTGGGATTGATTCCCGAAACAGGGGTTCCCCGGCAGCAAATGGACTGCTGCCAGGATGGCATCATAGACGGAAGGGACGTTCTGGTACTGCTGCGCTATTGTGTGGATTCTCGGAATACTCTGCCGGTTGTCCCTTAGAGAAAAGTAAAACAGCCGCCTTTCCCTGCAAATTGCATGGGGAAAAGCAGCTGCTTTTTGTTGTATAAAGCTGTTTAGGGCTGAATCGGCAGAAGAATCGTAATTTCCGTTCCGTGTCCCAGTTCACTGCGCAGGGAGATCACACCGTCGTGATAGTCAACAATATGCTTGACAATAGAAAGCCCCAGACCGGTTCCGCCCCGTTGCTTGGAGCGGCTTTTATCCACGCGGTAAAAACGCTCAAAGATTCGGCTTTGCGCATGCAGTGGAATGCCGATGCCATTGTCAGCGATGACGATTTTTGCCTGCTGTTCTACGCGGCTGATACTGATATGCACCGTTCCGCCGGGGTTGTTGTATTTGATGGCATTGTCGATGAGATTGACAAACAGCTCCCGGATGTAGCTTTCGTTGCTGCGCAGCAGCAGGCAGGAGCCTTCCAGCTGAATCTGAATCTGGTTGCGTTGAATGACTGGATTCAGAATTTGCAGCGCACTCTGGGCAGAGGTACGCAGTTCCACCTGTGTGTCCAGGAGATCAGAGTGTTCCTCGATTTCAGACAACCGGATAATGTCGTTGATCAAAAAGAGCAGGCGCTCGCTTTCCCGCTCGATCATAGCACCGTATTTTTGCACATCATTTTTTTGTGTAATCATGCCGCTGCCGAACATTTCTCCAAACCCTTTGATGGTTGTCAAAGGTGTTTTTAGCTCGTGGGATACATTGGCGGTGAATTCCTGCCGCATTTTTTCTGCTTTTACGTTGTAGGTGACATCTACCAGAAGCACAATTGTCCCAAAGATGCCGCCCATTTCCACCCGGTTGATTCGGGCACGGATATATTTTCCGTCAATTTTCAGCAGCGCATGTACCTTCGACTGCTGCTTTATTTTGGATTGCCGCAGTGCATCCAGGAATTCCGCGTTTTCGGTCAGAATAAAGATGGACTTATCGTTCCAGTTTTCTTCCGGAATGTGGAGCTGGGCAACTGCGGTGCGGTTGGCCATTTGGATTTTATCCGAATCATCCAGAATCAACAGCCCTTCTGCCATGTGCTTTTGGATCAGCTCTGTAATGTCACGCTCATGGTGCAATTCTTTCTGAATGGCATTCATTTCTGTCTGGATTTCTGCAATTTCCAGCTGTTCTTTTCGCCGCTGCTGTTCCAGGCGCTGCTTTTGGTGCAAATGCACCACCTGGCCGGTAAAAATGAAAATCAGCAGCAGGATTGATAACGCCCAGGGAATCCATTCCATGTATTATCCTCCGATCTTATAGCCATAGCCGCGAATCGTGCTGATCAGACTATGACAGCCGGCGGCATCCAGTTTTTGCCGCAGTGTTTTAATATGTGCATCCACCGTTCGGGTTTCCCCTTCGTACTGAAAGCCCCAGACCTGTTCCAGAAGCCGGTCTCTGGAAATTGCCGTGCCGCGGTTGCGTGTGAGATAGGTCAGGAGTTCGAATTCCTTATATGTCAGCATCAGTTCCTGTTCCTGATAGGTAACGGTACGTTGTTTCAGATCAATGGTCAGATCCTGTAATTTTAACAGGTCGGACAGCTCCGCCGGGTTGGAATGACTGCGCCGGAGAACGGCCTTGATGCGGGAGAGCAGCTCCATGATGCCAAACGGTTTTGTGATGTAGTCATCCGCGCCGGCTTCCAGAGCAGTGACCTTGTCGATCTCCGTGGATTTGGCAGACAGCATAATCACAGGAATGACAGCGGTCAGGGATTCGGCCTTCATGCGTTTTAAAATGGAAATCCCATCCTCATCCGGCAGCATAATGTCCAGCAGAACCAGATCCGGCTGTGTTTCCTGGAGGCAGCGGAAAAATTCCTTTCCGTTGGAAAAATCCTTTACCGTATAGCCGCCGGAGCGCAGCGCGCAGCAGATCAGCTCCCGTATGCCGTTGTCATCTTCAATGCAAAATACTTGTGCCAATGTTGTTCCCTCATTTTTCTAAGAAGTTATTGCGGTTCTGGTTTTTCAGTGCACCGCTGGATTTCCGCTTTGATCCTTTGCAATGACTGCGCGCATGGCATCCACTGCAACAGCAATGGCGTGTGTCATGTCATCGTCGGCCTGATCTACGTCTCGTGTCACAGCAGTGCGTTCCTGGTTCCAGATCATTTGAAGCACGGTAGCACAGCGCAGCCGGCGTGCCGCAGCGGTGATAAACAACGCGGCAGATTCCATTTCAGAGCCGAGTGCGCCGCCTGCCTTCCAGGCCTCCCAATTGTCCGTCAGCGTGCGGTGAATGGGCATGGTTTCCGGTGCGTGCTGTCCATAGAAGGAGTCTTTGCACTGGACAACACCGGTGCGATAGGGATAGCTTTTGACTTCTGCGGCGTGTACCAGCTGTTCCAATAAGGAAAAGTCCGGGACTGCCGGAAAGGCCAGCGGCAAGTATTCCTGAGAGGTGCCCTCCATGCGAATGGCACCGGTGGGCAGGATGAGTGTGCCCGGTTTCAGATCCGGCTGCATGCCGCCGCAGGTGCCGATACGGAGAAAGGTGTGTGCCCCCAGTGCGGCCAGTTCTTCCATGGCGATGGAAGCGGAAGGACCGCCGATGCCGGTGGAGGTGACACTGACTTTTACACCGTCCAGATCACCGGTATAGGTGGTGAATTCACGGTTCTGGGCAATGGGGACAGCGTCTTTCAGATAAGAAGCGATTTTCGGGACGCGTCCCGGATCGCCGGGGAGAAATACGTAATTGCCCACTTCTCCCGGTGCACAGCGGATGTGAAATTGTTGCTTAGACATGGTGCAGGCCTCCTTGACAAAAGCAGAAAACTCTGCTATCATAGGTGAAAATCGGGTGATTCCGGTTTTGCGTGGAAAGATTTTTTCAGAATACGGGAAAAGCCGTTATGCCTTCTCTTCAGATGCATCCGGCGGCGGCATTACAACGGCAAGACCGCCTTCAGGCGCTTCCTTTTCCTGTTCCCGGCATGCAGGATCTACGCAGAAGGTAACTGCCTTTTTCAAATTGCAGATGGTATTGATGCGCTCATTTCCGCCGTATTCTCCGTCAATCGTCCAGGAAGCCGGCTCTTCATCCAGACTGGTGATTACTAGCTTTTCTGTGCGAAAATAATGGAGATAGCGCTTTTCCGGCCCGATCTGAAATTTGGAGAATGCCATAATAAGCTGGTGCAGTTCAATCAGATTTGCAGGCTTTCGGATGAGTGTTACCTCAAACAAGCCATCATCCCACTGTACCTCGGAAAGAGAGAGAAACCGCGCCACGGAGGAAGAATTGGTTACCATGCCGTAGAGAAACTCATCTTCCATTACGCCGCCGTCATGCTCAATCCGCATCCGGCAGGCACGAATCCGGGATAATTTAGAAATGGCGTTGAGGATATAGGCCGCGTGTCCCAGAACGTTTTTAAATTGCTGGGGCGTATCGTAAGAGATTTCCGTAAAGGCACCGAATGCGGCAACGTAGGTGAAATATTTGTCGTTGAATTGTCCGATGTCGCACGGCGTGGGAATACCATGAACAATGCAGTCTACGGCTTTTTCCGGTTCCTTCGGAATGCCCAGGCCTCTGGCAAAATCGTTGGTAGAGCCAAACGGAATGTATCCAATGGGGCAGCACGCAGCGCTGTTCATGCAGCCTTGAATGACTTCGTTCAAGGTGCCGTCTCCGCCGGAGCAGACCAGCAGCTCATACGCCTGGGAGTCACAGGCATTCTGGGCGCAGATGATGGCATCGCCGCGGGATTGGGTGGGATGTACCGTAACCTGATAGCCGGCGGCTGTAAAGCGGTCAAGAATCATGGCAAGATGAGAGCCAACAGCGGCTTTGCCGGAGTGGAGATTACAGATAAAGTAAATTTGTTTCAAAGAAGTTTCCTCCTTTACATGAAATTTTTATGTAAGAACAGTATAACATAATTTTTTGAAAAATGCAAGAGAAGTGCAGGAGTATCCTGATAAAATCTCTGGAAAGGAATCGGGTGCATTGATGAGAAACGAAATGCAGGAACTGAATGTAAAAGACTGGAAGGGACGGCTGAAAGCCTATCTGCCGCAGAATGTGTTAGAAGAAGCAGACAAGCGGCAGATTTTGCAGGAGATCAGGGAAAAGGGGGATGCACTGCTGTTTCGGACGAATACAGCAGCGCACTTTACCTGTTCCGGATTTGTGATGGATCCGGAATTTGGGCAGGTTTTGATGGTGCATCATCATATTTATGATTCCTTTTCCTGGACAGGCGGCCATGCAGACGGGTCTTCCGATTTTCTGGCGGTGGCTGTGCGGGAGGTCAAGGAGGAAACCGGTGTGGAAAAGCCTTTTCCGCAGAGCGGTGCGATTCTGTCCCTGGATGTGCTCCCGGTGCCGGCGCACGAAAAGCATGGAAAACCGGTGGAATGTCACAAGCATTATAATGTAACCTACGGCCTGATTGTCAATCCAAAGGAAAAACTGCGGATCAAACCAGATGAAAACAGCGCTGTGCAGTGGATTCCGGTGGAAAATTTAAAAGAAATGGTGAAAGAGCAGCACATGCTTCCCATTTACGAAAAACTGATTGCGCGGATGCGAAAACAAAAGCAAATGCAAACAGAAGTCATGGCACAGATTGCAGCACCGCTGCTGACCTGGTATCCGTCACACGCGAGGGATCTTCCTTGGCGCCGCACCAAAGAACCGTACCGCATCTGGCTCTCAGAGGTGATGCTGCAGCAGACACGGGTGGAAGCGGTAAAGGGCTATTATCAGCGCTTTCTGGAGAATTTTCCGGATGTGCAGTCTTTGGCAGCGGCAACGCAGGATCAGGTGAACAAGTGTTGGGAAGGACTAGGATATTACACGCGTGCTGCCAATCTGAGAAAAGCAGCGCAGGTGATTTGCACGGAGCACCGCGGCGTGTTCCCGGACACTTATGCAGCAGTGCGCCGGCTGCCTGGCGTGGGGGAGTATACTGCCGGTGCCGTTTGTTCTATTTGCTATGAACAGCCCACGCCGGCAGTGGACGGAAATGTGCTGCGCGTAATCGCCAGAGTGACAGACTGCTTCTGCGAGATAGACCGTCCGGCCATGAAACAGGCCGTAACAGAAGGACTGCGTGCAGTGTATGCAGAGGGGAACTGCGGTATGCTGACGCAGAGTCTGATGGAATTGGGAGCAACTGTCTGTCTTCCAAATGGACAGCCGCTCTGCTCTGCCTGTCCGCTGGCAGCATTCTGTATGGGACGAAAGAATCAGGACGTACTGCGGCTTCCGCAGAGAACCACCAAGAAAAAACGGCGTACAGAACAGTATACCGTATTTCTGATGCGGTGTGAGGGAAAATATGCTGTGCAAAAGCGGCAGGAAAAGGGACTGCTGCATGGGCTGTGGGAATTTCCCAATGTGTCTGGTATTCACACTGCGGAGGAAGCAATTCAAATGGCTGCTTCCTGGGGGACGGCACCGAAAGACCTTGTGCGCACCGCAGAGAAAAAGCATATCTTTACCCATGTGGAATGGGAACTGTTCGGTGTTTATTTGGACTGCGGCAGGGCGGCAGAACCGTTTGTCTGGAAATCTCCGGAAGAAATTGCCGCAGAAATTTCCCTTCCTACAGCTTTTCGGCAATTTGCATTGGATTTGCCGTGATTCTACAGTGCTTTTCAGCACAGCTTTGGTGTCTTTATTTCGTCGATTATAACATATTTTCTCGATTTTTTCATACGATTTGTTTCAGAAAGCTGAATCATCCTAGCCAGTGTCGAAAATAGATTTTTTCGCTTGCAATTTTAGGAAAAAATATGGTACAATACAAACAACGAAAATCGGAAATTGTATCAGAAGGAGTGCGAAAATTGCTATGAAGAAATCTGGAAATCAAGTAAATGGATTTACTCTTGTCGAACTTGTGATTGCTTCTACAATCATGGGGATTCTTGCTGCAATTTTGATTCCTACTCTGCTAGGATACATTGAGCAAAGTCATGAAACCATGGATATCACGAATGTGCGTGATGCATATCTTGAAGTTAGAACAGCATCGATGATTGATGAATTTACAGGTGTATCTAAGACAGTAAAACTTGAACAAAAACGAGATGACTGGCAATCATTCAATCCTGTAAAGATTGCAGGAATCGAGCATTATAATTGGGAAGGGAATACAGATAATTGGAAGGGCGTTCCTACCGCAAACGGAGCGTGTGAGATTACCTATACGCCTTCGACCGGCATCGTTTTTTATTGGAAAGGGAGCGGTGGAAATAGCACGACTCCGAATATTGATTTTAACGAAAATTTACATGATCCGTTAAATAAGTCTGATCTGTTGTCATCAAGTTTGAAAAATAGTTATTTTTTTGAGTTGGATTCCAAATGTCCCAATTCTACAATGGTTCCGAAATTACAGGAACAAATCGGAGATAACAGTTTGCTGAATTATGGCACATGGGCTTATCTAGCAGACAAAAGTGGAAAAAATGCTTCTGAACGCTACCTGTTTTGGACTTCAGTGGATACTATAGCAATTCCATAAAATACCACAACAGTTGACAAAAGGTGTATACTAAAGGTA
>UQYK01000005.1 GCA_900545285.1 uncultured Ruminococcus sp. | reverse complement strand
TCCGATAAGGTTTATATCATCGAAACCAACATCATTCGGGAACTGGCGGAGCAGGGAGACTGTGTTATTGTGGGCCGGTGTGCCAGCTACATTCTCCGGGATCTGGAACATCTGTTTAATGTGTTTATCTATGCGGATACTAAGTCCCGTTCTGAGCGCGCCATTCAGGAATATCATGTGGATCCGCGCCGTGCAGAAGCTATGCTGCGGAAAACTGACAAGCGTCGTGAAACGTTCTACAGCATCAATACCGGCGGAAACTGGTATGACAAGGACAATTATCACCTCTGCCTGAACAGCGGTGCACTGGGACTGGAGCTGTGTGCGGATATTATTGTAGATACAGCAAAGAAAGTCATTTATTGATGTACAAAGAAAAGAACCGTCTCTGCAAAAGGAGGCGGTTTTTTGCGTGGTGCCCTTTGCCGTGCTGTACTGCCGGAAACTTCGTTTTTTGTACCGTGCAAAAAACCTATAGACAAAAGCTACAAAATATGCTATACTAATTACAACAAATCATCAAAATAAAGGAGAAGGAAGATTCCATGCAGCATGAAAAATCCTGCGGCGCAATTGTATACCGCAAATCTCACGGAAACACTGAAATTCTGCTCATCAAACATATTAACAGCGGACATTGGTCTTTTCCAAAAGGACATGTGGAAGCCGGCGAAACTGAAATTGAAACTGCAATACGGGAAATTAAAGAAGAAACCTCTGTTGATGTTATGATCGATCCTACATTTCGGGAGACCGTTTCCTATTTTCCCAAGCGGGACACGCAAAAAACAGTGGTGTACTTCATCGCCCGTGCCAAGAATTACGACTTTGTTCCGCAGGAAGAGGAGATTGCAGAAATCCGCTGGGTAGACATTGGCTATGCGTCCAGCATCCTGACCTATGAAAATGACAAAAACATTGTCAATAAGGCGAAGACTGCGATTAAAGAATTTTAAATCTCGGAAGAATTCAAAAAACCCGTGTGAAAAGGTGCTTGCCTGTTTTCACACGGGTTTCTCGCGTCAGTTCTTCAGAAAAAGACGCTTAGAAGATATTGCGCAGCAGCGGAAATTCTCCTTGCCGAAGTCGCTGAATCCACATGCGTGCTTCCTGCAATTCAGATTTGAGTTCGTCACAGTCTGAACTGCACATCGGATCCAGGTGAGAAATGGTTTCGTCTACGCTGACAATGCGGTCACGCCATACCACAAAGTTCAGGATTCGTTCCGTTTGCTCCCATTGCGCCGTAAATTCCGTGAAGGGCGCTTCTGCCGCTTCCAGGTCGCCGGTATCTACAATTGACTCCAGGTTGTCCAGCTGCTCCAGGAGCGCTTTGGTTTGGTGCTGTACAGTCAGCATGGTTCCGATGCTCAGCAGCACCAACAGCAGCAGAATTGCAATCCCCAGTTTTACCCGTTTCATGATGTGCGGCCTCGCTTTCTTGGGATAATGGTGCAGTTTCCGTCCGAATCTCCCAGCATTACGAATACCTCTTTTGTGGTCATACGGTGTTCAGCCAGACGCTGTTCCAGCCAGGCGGTGTTCTGCCCGATCATAGCCAGAGACTTTCCCATAACGCATCCGTCCTGGATAATGACAGCCGGCGGATTTTGTTCGACTTTTTTCAGGGAGAGATCATTGGGCGTGAGCGGCTGGTGTGCAGCTTTTAGATAAACGGAAATGGTTCCGGTAGTTTCCATAATGGCGAACTGTACCTGTTCCAGATCAAACACCTGATTGCCCCGGAGTGCCGTCATGAGATCATCTACGGAAATCCGCAGATCCTGTAGGGTGTCCTGTTCGATCTGACCGTTTCGGATGACAATTTTCGGGCGGCCGGAGATGATCCGGCGCATTCGCAGGGAGCGCAGCGTGATCCAGGACATAATGACCTCATAGCAAACCAGAGTGAGAATCGGCAGGATGCCAATGATCAGGGGGATATCCGGGTCTTCCAGAGGCAGTGTGGCGATATTGGAAATCAGGATTGTGATTACCAGCTCAGACGGCTGCAATTCTCCCAGCTGGCGCTTTCCCATCAGGCGAACGCCGAAAATCACAACAATGTACAAAATCAGGGAACGAATCAGAACAACACCCATAATAAAACACGCACTCCTTTCATACCATCAGTATGACCGGCGTGCGTGTGCTTATACAAAAATGTTGTGTTTTATTTTTGCGGGACGGGTTCTTCCCGTTTTTTGAAAATGACCAGCTTGCTGAAAATGTAGTTGATTACCAGAATTACAATTTGTGCGGCAATTTTGACCAGAACGGTGCGCCAGGTGACAATCTCGCCGTTTACAGTTGCAAAGAAGTGATTGCCAAGTTCCATAATGGCCAGTTCCAGGAAGTAGGTGACCAGGCGCGCGCCGTAGAACATGGAGCATTCCTTCCAGAAGGCAGACTTGGTGTGAGTTTTGCTTTTGAACACGTACTTTTTGTTGGTAAAGAATGCAAAGGTAACTGCAAAAATCCAGGAAATTGTAGTGGATAATCCGGTGTTCAGCCAGGCGGCCATATGCACCCGGGTGAAAATTGCCGTGGGAATTGCCTGGAAAATGATAGAAACCAGTGTGGTGAGGCCGCCGACAATAATGTACATCCAGACAGATTCGTGGTCATACCACAGCTTTTGCAGCGGTTTGGGAAGGCGGCGGATAACCCATGCAATAAAACGTTCCATAATCGTTTGTCCTTTCTTTGTGCGTCAGGCGGCAAGTTGATTGTAAATGGTGAGAGTGATCAGCAGTCCGAAAGCGGTCAGGAGCCAGGGAGATGACCAGAAAATCCGGTTTCGGGTGCATTGCTTTTGTGTGGGATAGGGGAGCGGCTGCTTCCGTTCCTTCCAGAACCAGAAGATGATGCCGAGGAGCGCAATGGCATAGTAGAACATGCCGGACAGCCCCAGCAGCAGGGTCCCAAGGGAGGAATCGCTGTAATATTGCAGCAGGTTCAGAATCATGGAAGTGGTGTTAATTCCCATATGTACCAGAATGGACGGCAGGAGGGAATTGTGGCGCATGTCGATTTTTCCCAGGAACAGCCCCACCAGAACACCCAGCATCATCTGGCTGATGTTGCCGTGTGCCATGCCGAACATCAGGGCGCTGACAATAATTGCAAAACGGCAGCCCACCCGGGAGAGAGTTTTCATCAGAAAGCCACGGTACAGCAGTTCTTCAGTTACTGGTGCGAGAATACAGGTGTAGAGCATGGTGGCAATGATGGACTTTCCGCTCTGGAAATAGCTGAAATCCGCTTCGGCCAGCTGATCGCTGACGGAAAAAATGCTTTCCAGAGCAGTATATGCCAGGCCGGCCACACATTGCAGGCTGATTCCGGTAATGATGTAGCGGATTGCAGTGCCGGCGCGGAGATCTTTCGTCTGGAAGAGACTCCGGGGGGCAATCCGCATCCGGCGGCAGCCAATCAGCGCGATACTCGTATTTAAAACGGAAAAGAGCAGGCCGTTCAGTGCAATGAGCAGGGAAGAGTTCTGGAAATACGCCTGCGCTTTGTCACTAAGCCCGAACAGATATTGTCCCGGGGATACGCCCATGCACAGGAAAATAACCAGCATCAGCACCAAAAAAAGCACTTGTTCCAGCACACAGCTCATGAAAATCCAAAAGCCGGCAGTGTTGAAGCTTTTGCGGATGGCTTTTCGCTCGTCCCGTTCCGGGAAAAGGGGGATCTGGTAGCCCGGCAGCAGAATCTGGGGCAGTGTGCGCCGATAGTCCATGCGGTATTCCGGGTTTTCCAGCGTGTTTTCAAATGGATTTTGGGGATCGATTTCCGAAATGCGGCTGTCCGGCTCCGGTGGAGCAGCTTTCGGCGCATATCCGGTTTCCCACGGCTGTTGATATGTCAAAAGATCGCCTCCTGATGGATTCGCTCCTGCGAGCGGTGTTTCTTTGTCGCCCGGCAAGTATTTTTCACGCAGTATGCAGCAAAATTTGCCGAAAAGACACTTGTATACGCTTGTGAAGACAGGTTCTTATATAGTATATCATATTTTGGCGAGTTCGTAAACCTTTTTTTTAAAATGTGCTGGGGAAACCCCACCACCGCTTGACGGCGGTCCCCTTTCCCTAGAGGGAAGGCTTTTTTGGAAAGGGAAAGTATTCTGCTTCGGCTCCCCTGTAGGGCAACCGAAGAGCGCACCATAACCTACCGCAATATTGTCTGAAAAAAAGGGAGAAAAGGAAGCGGACGTGCGAGGGGACTGGCGGAAGCCGACTGATTTCGTGGGAATTAAACAAAAAGTGAGAGAACCATACATATCCAAATGTGTAAAAAAAGTGTGTGGATTGGATTCTTTTTTGACACGAGGGGGAGAAAGAACGGAAAGAAGTTCGCAGAGCATGGAAAGTACCAGTAAATGGAATGGAAAAATAACGCGTTTTCCATAGGTTTTACTCCTCAAAGTAAAACTATACAAAAAGCATAATGCTATGTTGTCAAAAATGTGGAAGTTCAACAAATAGTATTGACAAAATTGCCGTAGCATGGTATAATTTAAATGCACTCAGGGGAGAGGACGTTGATAAGATCTCCTCAAAATGATAAAGTCCTCGGTCTGAAAATGCCGGCTAATATGAACAGATGCAGAGGCAAAAACTTATTTTTAATTTTTTAACTTAACTTGAAAGGTGGAGTTTAATATGAAAACCCCGATGAACGTTTTTAGCACAGCAATGAAGAAAAAGAACAAGAACCGCAAGGGCTTCTCTCTGGTAGAATTGATCGTTGTTCTGGTCATCATGGCAATTCTGGCCGCTGCACTGATTCCGTCTTTGACTGGTTATATTAGAAAAACGAAAGAACAGAATGTAAATAGTGAATGCCAGTCTGCTGTGCAAGCTGCTCAAACAATTGAAAGTGGTGCATTTGCTTCTGCTGATGGTAACTATACATTTACCTCTGGTGGAACATCCTACACAATTAAGGGTGTTACAGATACAACTTCTTCTCCTGATGCTAAGGCAGCAATTAAGGCTCTTGCCGAAGTTCCTGGTACAATTGAAAGCGTATCGATTGACACAGACGGAGATCATAGAATAAAAGAACTGGTTTATACAGGTAAGGATGGTTCTACTCAGTGCAAATATGAGTTGACATCTGATGGCGTTGGCAAGTATACTAGTCAGAAGAAATCTTAAAAAGCTTAACTTTCTCATCTAACATCTAAGACAATAACAAAGCATTCAGCACATTGGGTGCTGGGTGCTTTGTTGTATTTTAAAGGAAAGTCATCCTGTATCCTTTTCTGCACATTTTGGATGGGAAATTGGTGAAGGGGACGGGGATAAGCCTTCCCTCTAGGGAAGGGGAACCGCCGCCAGGCGGCGGAAGGGGAGGAGTATGACAGCGTGCGGACGGAGATTCTGGAGCAGTATCAGTTAGAGGTGCTGCGGTTTCCGAACAGTGTAATTGACCGGAATTTCCGGGGGATTTGTGATCTGCTGGAAGAAAAAGTGGCAGAGCGCATGCTGTGCTTTTCCTGAATTTTTGAAAGAGGGTGAATGAACTTGCCGAACTATAAATACCGCGCCACGGCACTGAGCGGAAAGATGGTGCGTGGTACAATGATGGCCAGCGACCCGGAGGCGCTTCTCAACGAGCTGAAAAAGAAGGATCTGTTCCTGCTGGACTACAGCCAGACAAACCGCACTTCTTTCGGCGCAAAGCTGAAACCGAAGGAACTGACCGATTTTTGCCGTCAGCTGGGCAGCTTGCTGGAAGCCGGCGTTTCTGTCATTCAGTCCTTTAATATCATTGCCAATCGTTCCAGCTGCTCTAAGGTGGCCAAAAAGGTTTTCAGTGAAATTTCTACGGATCTGAAACACGGAAAGGCGCTCTCGGAAGCTATGGCAGACCAGGGAAAAATATTTCCGGAACTGCTCATCAGCATGGTGCGCGCCGGCGAGGCCAGCGGTAAAATTGGGGAGACATTCCTCAATATGGGAACACATTTCCAAAAGCAGCAGCGCATCCGCTCTCAGGTAAAGGGCGCGCTTGCGTATCCGTGTGTGCTGGCGATTTTGCTGGTGCTGGTAATTATCGTTATGTTTACATTTATTATTCCCATGTTCGGCGATATGTTCACCGATATGGAATTGCCCCTGATGACGAAAATTATGATGGGCATGAGTAATTTTCTTACCCATTACTGGTATGTGGCATTGGGTGTGGCTGCGGGAATTGTGGTGCTCTTTATCTTCCTGATGCGTACTCCTGCGACACGGCTGAAACTGGATCGCTTGGCAGTGCATCTCCCGAAAATCGGGAATCTGGTGCGGATTGTCTATACAGCCAGCTTTTCCCGGACACTGGCCTCTCTTTACACCAGCGGCCTTTCGATTCTGAACGCCATTCAGATTTCCAGAGATACAGTGAACAACAGCTATCTCCGCTCCCAGTTTGATACCTGCATTAAGAGCATCCGTGTGGGAAACGCTCTGTCCGATGCGATTAAGGGCATGGACGGCTTCGACAGCAAGCTGGGCGATACAGTAAAAGTCGGCGAAGAAACCGGTAAGCTGGATGCCATGCTGATTTCCACTGCGGATGACTATGAATATGAGTCCAGCGCCGCGATTAAGTCTATGATGTCGATTATTGAACCGCTGATGATTGTAATTCTGGGTATTGTGGTGGCAACTGTTATGGTTTCTGTATTGGTTCCCATGTACTCCATGTACGGCAATATCGATGAAAATACAGGCGCATTGCAGGCGCTGCTGCCGCAAATGCTGGATCATATCCGCGTTTTCCTGCGGCATTGAACCGTTGCGGCAATCTGAAAAGGAGATGAGTTTCTGTGAAAAACGATATGTCTGTACATGTCTATATTTCCAATAATAAAATACAGGTGTTGTTAGGAAGCTATGTCAAAAACCGGCTTCAGGTGCAGAGCGTTTGCGAAGAACCGCTGGAAGAAGGCTGTATCCTAAACGGCATTATTATGAACGCTTTTTCTCTGCAAAACACCATTACCCAGATGTGGCAGAAATACAACCTCCCGTCAAAAGGTGTGCATCTGGTGGTAAACGGCAGCTCCGTTACGGTAAAGCCGATGAAAATTCCCCAGACTGCGCCGAAAAATATACCGGGGCTGATTCGTACCGAATTCCGGGATATGGAGAATATCCAGAATCTGATTGTGGATTACTCGGTTACTAACCTGAAAAATCCGGATGGTACATGCAGCATTCTGGCAGTGCTGTCCACGAAGGAATTCATCATGAGCTATGTCAATCTCTTTAAAGAGGCAAAGATTGATCTGGAAGTCATTGATCTGGTGCAGAACTGTCTGATTAAGCTGATGAAGCGATTCAAATCGCTCCAGGGAAAAACCTATGCTGTGTTCATTCTGGATAAGAACATGCTGATGCAGTGTCTCTTCTCCAATGACAATTTCGTAATGACCCGGCGCAGCCGGATTCTGGCAGAACCGGAAGATCCCGGATTTGAACGGGAAATCGGCCAGAACATCAACAGCATCATCCAGTTTAATAAGTCGGAGCAGACCGGCTCTGATATCACGGAATTTTATCTGAGTGGCTTTCCGGATGCAGCAGTACCGCTGTTTCCCCGGTTTGAAGAGAACTTTCATGTACAGGTGCGGACTTTCCCGGAATATACACCTGCGGAAATTACGCTCCCGGAAAATATGCGGCCTGCGGAATACTGCATCCTGCTGGGCAGCCTGATTCGCTATTCCAATTAACAAAAGAGGAGGGACTTTCAATGGGAAAAACACCCAAAAAGGATATTAACCTGTATCCGCTGGTTGTCGCGCCAAAAAAGAATACCATGAAAAAAGGTGCTCTGTATGTAGTTTTGGGAGCGGCGGCAGTTGTCCTCCTCGCAGGCGGATTTGTGGGAACAAAGATCTATAAGGATACCCAGAGTAAGCTGGTAACTGAAATGGAGCAAAAGGCAGATGACAGTGATCTTCGGGAAAAGATCAAGAATGCGGATGCCGTTGCGGCGGATATTGCTGTAGAACGGACAGCCGGCAATGCCTATACCGAGCTTCGGAAGCAGATCGACTCCTCCCGGTATTATAACGATGATTTTACCACAGATCTTGTAGATCAGCTGAAAAGCTGTGAAACTGCACAAAATGAGACAATCGCCAGCATCACCGGCCTTTCCTTTGACGGCACTGTGCTTCATATCACAGCAGAATCCATCAGCAGCCAGAGCGTTTCTGCATTTGTAAAAAGTCTGCGGAATCTGGATGCTTTTTCAAATGTGTCCTATTCGGGCTATACATTGACGGATGGGGTGTATACTTATGAGGTGCTGGCAACATTTGTGGAACATGTTTATACGGAAACACCTACCGATGTCACAACGGAGGTAACGCCATGACAACAGAAATTACAAGAAAACAGGCTATTCTGCTGGCAGTGCTGGGCGTGCTTTTAGTCCTTGTCTGCTATGTACAGTTTTTAATCAAACCAATGCTCAAGGATGCATCTGGCTATAAGGAAAAAATCCAGACATTGCAGACGCAGTATGATGCGCTGGTGCAGCAGGGAAACAGCTATGATCAGAACATGACTGCGCTGGAAGGCTGGAAGGAAAAGAACAGTGAGGAGACAAAACGCTTGTTTCCACTGACAGCGACAAATCAGGTGGATCGTTTTATGACCTTTGTGATTCGGGAGTGCGGTGCCACTATCACAAATCTCTCGATTTCATCCCAGATGCAGTATTATATGGATGCAGAAAACAACCTGGTGCAGGCTGATCCGAAGCTGGTAGATGCCGCAAGAGAAGGAACGGCAGACGGAAGCAATACGACCACTTCTTCCGGCAGTGATATTGATGCGGCGACAGTCGCTTCCTATACGGCAACCGGTGAATATACCTGTGACTATGTCTATACAATAGAAGGAAACTATGAGGATATTGTACAGCTGGTGCAGTTTGTCAATGGCGTTTCGTTTTTGCAGCTTCAGGACATCACCTTCAATTCCATTCAGGATCAAAGCCTGACTTCTGACAATGCGGAAAGCCGAAAGCTACAGGATTACTACAGCTTTACCATGACGATTACTGCATATATGTACAAGGATCCGTTGGCGAAGGATACGGAATCCGAAGAGGAGGTTCCGGGTACAGAAAACATGCTGGAAACAACAGCAAACACGGTTGGGTGATGATGCATGAAACAATTGCAGCAGAAAAAAGGATCCGCGATGCTCTGGGCTGTGCTGGTAATGCTGATGATTTCTTTGATTTCCAGCGGTGTTATTTTTCTGGGGCGTGCCTACTATATGCAGGAACGAAAGGAAAATTACCGGATTCAGGCGAAGCTATATGCAGAATCTGCCATTGATCTGATACAAACCGATATTTGTAAAAATGGTGCGTCCAGTGCATATGTAACATCGGATAATGCCACCAAAACATATATGATTACGTTTCCGGATGCCGGAAACTGGGACTGTGTGGCTACCGTAAATCATTCCATGGTTGTGACCAGTTCCGGCGGTGACGGAACGGAAAATCCGGATGCTTCCAAAAATATGGGTGAGATCTACTTAACAGCAAAGGTGACGCGGAAAACCACCGGAGGAAAAACCGAAGAACTGGCACAGGTGTGTGCAAAGCTGACAAATTATGACGGAACCGGCTGGGTCTTTGCAGGATATTATCATTTGTAATGATGCAGCGGCAGGAGGTGCAGTCTATGAAATCGAATCAAAAGGGCATGACCGTAGCAGAAGTAATTATTTCCTTTGCCATGATTTCGCTTTCCCTTGCCATTGGCATGATTGGAATTGCAAGCGGTTCCCGTTATATCAATTCCGGTGCAAAGCTGAAAAATCAGCAGCGGAGCCACGCAGAGGAACAGCTGCAAACAACACAGGATGTGACAGTGACCATAACAGGAGAAGATGGCTCTGTCAGCACAGTGCCGGCTGTTTCCCATGCTTCTCCCTATTTTGTGAAGTATGGGCCGCCGGAATCCTAAGAGGAGTGGAGCAGTATGGGAAAACGAAACTGGAACCGAAAGGGCTTCACACTGGCTGAAGAAACCATAACCGTTTTGCTGATTGGAATTCTGATTGTCTCCGCCTCCGGAATTCTGCTGAGTGCTATGCGCTTTTTTTGCCGGAATGTGATTACGCTGACGGCGCAGACAAAGGGGCTCGCGGTGATGGAACAGCTCCAGGAAAACCTGGAGTATGCGAAGGATATTCAGGTGCAAAGCGGCACGGATTTTCCGGCCGGCGATGAAAATTGCGCATACCAGATGCTGCTGTGGACAGATCAGGATCCGGACAGCGGAGATTATGTGCTAAAAGCCTCTGAAAAAATACAGTATTCCAATGATCCGCCGGTGTATTCCTCTGCATCTGAAAATGATATCTGTAAGCTTGGAAAATATCAGGCATTGATTACTGTAAACGGCAGCGGAAATACCATTGTGATTCATTTGGAAATACAGCGGTACGGAACGACATATTATTCTGAAAACCGAACCATTCTCCTGAAGAATTCTCTGCCGTCCGCAGGTGAAGTACATTACAGCAGTGCAGGCCCGGACAGTAAGCTGTACATCAATTGTCTGGAATAAGCGGCGGCGAATGCCGAAAATTGTATCAAGAAAAAGGTGAGAACATTGCAGAATTTACCCATTGGTGAAGTATTAAAAGAGTACGGATATATTACGCAGGATCAGATTGATCAGGCGCTGCAATATCAAAAATCACAGACCGGGAAAAAAATGCGGTTTGGAACGCTATTGCAGGAAATGGGCTTTGTGACAGAGACACAGGTTTTGCAGGCGTTGGGGAAAAAACTGGATCTGCAAATGGTCAACTTGGAAGAATATGAAGTCAATGTAGATACAGTTGCCAAGGTACCGAAACAGCTGGCAGAAAAGTATCACGTGATTGCAGTTTCAGAAATTGATAATCGTTTGCAGCTGGTGATGTCAGATCCGCTGAACTTTTATGCGCAGGAGGATATTCGCCAGATCGTGGATATGCCCCTGGAAGTGCTCCTCTGTGAGGAAATGAAAATCCGCAAGGCAATTGAATATTACTATGCGGAAATCAGCACCAAGCAGGCCGCCAAAAAAGCCAATATTTCCGCAGAAGAGATTGAAGTTCCGCAGCTGACAGCAGATGATGCGGATGATGATGTCCCGATTATTAAGCTGATCAATTCGCTGCTGGTGCGCGGCTACAGCACCAATGCCAGCGATATTCATATTGAACCGTTTAAGGACTTTACACAGGTTCGGATGCGGATTGACGGCCAGATGGTAAGCTACTTAACCCTGGAAAAAGCGCTGCACAATTCTATTGTTGCCAGAATTAAGATCATGAGCAATCTGAACATTGCAGAAAAGCGAATTCCGCAGGACGGTAACTTTCATGTGGTACTGGAGGGTCTGGATATCAGCATGCGTATTTCCGTACTGCCCACCACACACGGGGAAAAAATCGTACTGCGTTATCTGACCTCGGATACAAAGATTGATCACGCAGGCCACTTTGGTATGAATGAATATTCCTATAACATGCTGATGAAAATGATGTCGGCACCCAATGGAATCATCTATATTACCGGGCCTACCGGTTCCGGAAAAACTACCACCTTGTATATGGTATTGCAGCATCTGGCACAGCGTCCCGTAAATATTTCCACCATTGAAGACCCGGTGGAAAAGGATTTGCCGAATATTACCCAGACCTCGGTAAATGTGGCCGCCGGAATGACCTTTGCAGTGGGACTGCGTGCACTGTTGCGGCAGGACCCGGATATTATCATGATTGGTGAAACCCGTGATGCAGAAACGGCGGAAATTTCTGTCCGCTCTGCGATTACAGGACACCTGGTTGTCTCCACCCTGCATACCAATGATGCCATTTCATCAATTGTCCGTCTGGCGGATATGGGCGTTGCACCGTACCTGATTTCCAACTCCGTTGTGGGAATTGTGGCACAGCGTCTGGTGCGTAAGGTGTGCCCGTTCTGTAAATATGAAACACCGGCCACAGCGGAGGATATTGCAATCGTAGGGGATCAGATTCCCATGATCAGCCGGGGAAAGGGCTGTAAGGCCTGCAATAATACCGGATACAAGGGCAGAATTTCCATCCATGAAATGGTGTATATTGACAAAAAGCTGAAACGAATGATTGCACGGAGTGCAGACAGCCAGGAAATGCTGGATTATGCCAGAGAAAGCCAGGGGATGCGCAGCCTTCTGGACAGCGCCATCGAACTGGTGGAAAAGGGTGTCACCACGCCGGAAGAAGTTATGAAAATCGCCTATTATTCAGACTAAGAAAGGAACAATACCATTATGACAATGAATGAACTCATTATGAAGGCACGGGAAAGAAGCTGTTCTGATATTCATATCAGTGAGGGAATGCCGGTTTCCTTCCGGATTCACGGAAAGCTGATGGACAGCGGCTTTTCCTTCTCGGCAGCAGAGACAAGAGAAATGATTCTCTCCATGATGGACGAGGCACAGCTCCGGCAGCTGAAAGACGGTGACGATGTGGACTTTGCCATTGAAACACCGGATTATTGCCGGCAGCGTGTCAATGTGTTCCGGCAGATGAAAAAGGTGGCGGCTACCATCCGACTGCTGAACAATACCATTCCTACGCTGGAGCAGCTGAAAATGCCGAAGGTATTGCAGGAACTGGCAGATCAGCCCAGAGGACTGATTCTGGTAACCGGCCCTACCGGAAGCGGTAAATCTACCACACTTTCTGCCATGATCGACTATATCAACAAAAACCGGTCTGAGCATATTATTACTATTGAGGATCCGGTGGAATATGTGTACAATTCCGGCCTGTCTGTCATTCACCAGCGGGAAATCGGCGCAGATACAAAGAGCTTTGCCGCTTCTCTGCGTTCTGCGCTGCGTGAAGACCCGGATGTAATTCTGGTGGGAGAAATGCGTGACTACGAGACGATTTCCGCCGCAGTCACCGCCGCAGAAACCGGACACCTGGTTATGTCTACCCTGCATACCACCGGTGCCGCACAGACGCTGGACAGAATCATTGACAGCTGTCCGCCCCATGCGCAGAACCAGATCCGTACGCAGCTTTCCACCATTTTAAAGGGCGTTATCACACAGGCGCTGATTCCCCTGGCAGCCGGTGGCGGCCGTGTGGCAGCGACTGAAATTCTGGTGGGAACCGATGCGGTCGGCAGCCTGATTCGGGATAACAAGTGCTTCCAGTTGGCTACTGTGATGCAGTCTGGTGCCGCAATGGGCATGCATACCCTGAATGCAGATCTGGCACGACTGGTGCGTCAGGGCGTGATTCAGAGAGAGGATGCTGTCCGGGTATCCAACAATAAGAACGAAATACTGGATTTGCTGAGCTGAGCACGGGCATGCAGGCGGGGCACATCTGAGGAAAAATTCTGATTGAGGTGAGCAAAATGAAACGAAATAAAAAAGGTTTCTCGTTGGTGGAATTGGTTGTAGTGCTGGTCATTATGTCGATTCTGGCGGCACTTTGCGCCCCGAATATCTCTGCTTATGTGCAGGCGGCGAAGATTCAGAATTACCAGACCGCCCTGAATCAGCTGGTGGATGAAGTGCAGACCGGCCTGCCCAAGACGCGCTACTGGAACTGGCAGGAGGTGCAGACCCGTGCGGAAGAGCTGCTTCGTTCAGATTCCTCCAGAACGGTGACCAATGTTTCTGACGAGAACAACACGAAGGTATATCGGATTTCCGGCGCCAGCAATGATGCCAATGTGGTCTATCAGCTGACACTGACATACAGCAACAACAGCAATACCAGTCAGAAAGTGGAAATTTCCGCAAGCTGTGAGGGCTATTCTGCGGTTACTGCGGAAAAGTCCTGTGATGTGGTGCTGAAGACGAATTTTGCAAATAATGCGCAGTATCCTAAAACCATCACTGCCATTTCCACTTCGAATACAAGCGGATGGAGTCACTTAGATGATCGGGTAAATACCAAATCCTATTGGGAAGCTTGGGGGAAAGATCACCCTGAGAATGATTTTACAAAAGATGGCACCATCAGCGAATGGTGGGCACCGGATACAACGATTGTAAATTTGACAGACTATGTTTCAAATAGCTGTAAGTTTGTGCAATTTGATTTATCCTATTTTTTGCCTTATCGTCAGACGCAGTGGTGGCCGGCGAACAGCTATGCATTTCCACTGATGTACACCTTAGATGGTGCCGGTGATGGCCGACAGTACGCAGTTACAGGATATAACAATAGCCAGACTTGGGATAACATTTATATCTACATTGGAGACGACAGTAATACAGATGATATAAATTTTATCGATGCGGATGCAGACGGGAACAAAATTTATGACAGTGCACTGATGTACGATCATGGATGGGTAAAATACAGTGATATTTTTGCAGATGGAAAAGGTACTTTTAACACAAGCGGAAATCCAGATTATATTACTGCCTTTCAGGAAAAGTATGATGATACCATTGTTGTAAATGCAGATGGCTCATTCACAAATGATACCAAAATCAAGTATCGGGTGCTGTTAAAAAATTCATCCGATGCTGAATCCAGCAGAGGATGGCTCTATGTAGAAGGCACCAATATGGGAATAGCAGCATGTGTGCCTGAAAAGACGAACTTTCTGGCTTATTCGGATAACGGAAAGCGAGTTACTGACTTTTCCAATCGGTTTGAAGTGGATAAACAGAGTTGGAATACCTCAATTTATATAGATATCTCGAAATGTGGATATTCTGTCGGAGATAAGCTGAGTATTACATTGCGCAATGTAGATGTGGCTGCATTGATTCAGGCAGCTGCAAACCAGGATTACAGTGTTGTAAGTGTTGGACAAAACAAGTCCTATGACGGCTATGACGGCGTGAAATATGGAAACATTGGTGCAGAAACATTTGTTTACGGAAGGCCGGAAGAAGGCGGAAATTACTGGATTGAACAGGTAGACGAGTCTACTGCCAAAATTAAAATGGTAATGACCTATAGCCGATATCCCTTTTTGAAATTTGTTTTTCGGAGTAATTTGTGGACATCAGGCGCAACCAGTGCAGATGTCGATGTGGATATGAGTATTGATTATAGTGAGAATACCAATTACGAAGAGTATACAGAAACCTTTAAGCCTGTTCTCACCATCAACGGTGACAACAACTACGCCAACATCACATTGGACTGGTCGAAGTGTGACTATATCACCGCTTCCAATATCGGTAACATGCACCTGCTGTTCAACAAGGATTTGTCCTATCAGGTATATGACAAGGACTACAATCCGGTAGGTTATAACAGCATTTACGGCTCAAATACCTTCTACCTGAATCAAATGGTGAATTATCAGCAGATCGTGGCAGACGGCGTTGTACACCTCTATTGCACCGGTGTTAATGCAAGGGACATTACCTATGAGATTTTAGACGCACCTGCGCCGCCGGCTGCTCCGGCCGTAACTACGACTACACCGGCTGTGACAACCACATTGCCGCCGGCAACAGCAGAGCCGGAAACAACAACTACTACGGTTACAATTCCGACAACGACAACAACTTCTGCCACAACCAGCACAACTGCCGCCGTTACCACAACAACAGCAACTACAACAACCACTACCACCACAACAACTACAACAGCAACCACAACCACTACAGCCAGCGCAACAAGTACATATCTGCGCACAAGTACGACTACCACGGCCAGCACGGCTTCGACTACGAGCACAACACTGACTACCAGTACAACAGCATCCTCTACTGAAACAACTGTGACCACAAGTACGTCCTCTTCCGGAGAAGGTGCACAGACTACGGTGGTGACGGATGTGGCGTTTAAGCGAGCCATAGAAATTCCGAGATATCGTTATGTGGAACAGGTCATTATCCAGATTCAGGATTCTGCCGCTGGAACAAGTGCAAAATCTTGGGGATATGCCTTTACAGAAGAAAATGGATGGGGCGATCAGAACGGGGGAGCCTTTGGAGCAAGCGATTTGACAGATGGCACATTTACAGTGGATTGCAGCAATGGCGCGCCTAAGAAATATCTGAAGATCTGGAAGAATGGAAGCTTCAGTGACAGCAAACTGGTATCTGTAACATTTGTTTATAAGGATGTCAAATTCCTGGATGATGAACTTTATATTCACTATTTGCAGGGAGACAGCAGTTTTAATGTCCTTCGGATTACTGGTAATGTAGAATCCGGTATCCCAAATGGGGGAAATCCTGCTGCTTATCAGACGGATACAGACTTTAATCTGTATAAATTCGAGCAAAGCAATCATTCTGTTTCGATTTATCCGAAAAATGCAAGCTGTCAGAATCTAAACAGTGACAATTTAAAGAATGCTTTGAATGATAAGATGTTGTCTTCTGTTGCCGGAGGTGATGATTGGAGCAATCAAAACGATGAGAATTATTATCACTATGAAATCACCTATGCACAGGTGACAGGCGGACTGCATGAGATCTGGATTTACAACGGCATTGCCTATACTGCAAATCCGCTGGATCTTTCCAACGGAAGCCGGCTGGTAAAGCGCTATGTCAGAGGGCAGACAATCGGCGATCTTTTACAGCTTGTGCGACGTGAAAAGGAATTACAGGAAACTGTAACGACTACTACCGTCACCACCGAACCCGCTGCATCCACTACAACCACCACGACCACAACAGAACCGGCTCCGATTGCCGCCAGTGAGAACGGCCTGAATGTGGGACTGGATGCGGAGAGTGCAGCAGTTTGTGACATTCAGTTCGATACGCCGCTGTTCGATCAGACCGGCGCATGCCGCTTTGTGATTATACCCAAGGACGGCTATACGCTTACAAATGCGTATGCTGTTCGTGTAGGCACTGTGACACTGAGCAAAAAGTCGAACTATACCGTCCAGACACAGCAGTGGTTCTTCTGGAAGTCGAAGGGTATGACAAACTATACCATTCATGTCAGCGGAGTTGTTGCCGATTCCGCCGGATAACATCATTTGTACACGTAGAAAAATGCCGCAGAACCTAGTAGAAAAGGTCTCTGCGGCATTTTGTGTTGCAGGAAAAAAGCGGCTTAGAAGCCCAGCAGATGCAGATACCAGTCCGCAATGGGCTGGCCGATGAAAACGCTCAGGGCGATTCCGACAGAGAGATACGGGCCGAATGCAAACTTAGAATCCCCGGTGCGCACCTTGTGAATCATTCCGAACACTGCGCCCAGAAGTAATCCCAGAAACAGTGCTACAATAACGGCCTTTCCGCCCAGAAACAGTCCGGCGGCCAGCATCAGATAAGCATCTCCCCATCCCATGGCGCGTTCTCCGGAGAGAACCACCAGGAGCAGAAGGGGTAAAAAAGCTGCTATTGCGCCAATTCCGTGGGAAAGCAGCGTGCCGGTGTGAAAGATCAGATCATAGACGGTTTTTCCCAGGCCGAGCAGGGCAATAAACCCGGTTACGCCCAAATTGATCAGCTGTGTGTCCAAATCCATGAAAAAAACCACAATCAGCGCCGAAAAGAGCAGGCAGACGAAAACTGCCGGAAGAGGATTTTCAAGAATGCCGAACCAGGCAAATACCAGAACGTAGAGTACTGCATTCAGGCCTTCTACCAGGGTGTAGCGGAACGGAATCTTTGCGCCGCAGCTGTGACACTTTCCGCGGAGCCGGCACCAGCTGAAAATTGGTACCAGATCACGCTTTCGGATTGGTGTGCCGCAGGCCATGCAGTGGGATTGATTCCGCCACAGGGATTCATTTTTGGGCAGGCGGTAAATACACACATTTAAAAAACTGCCGATTGCAGCGCCAAAGGCAAATACAATGGCATAGAGCAAAAAATAACAAAAATAGTACATGCTGATATCTCCATTCTCATAATCTAATAGTATTGTATCACATTTTTTCTTTTCTTGTCAAATCCGGAATGCACCGCGTCTTGACAGAACCGGGAAAACATGCTATGATAGAAAAAATTCGCGTATAAATATGTTTCTGGCAGCATAAATTGTGCCGCCGGGAAAGAAAGAGGATTAAAATGAACGATATGGATCGCAAATTAAAACAAATGGAGGATTCTATCCGGAACGATGCTTCGCCGAAGCGAACCTACCGGGATAAGTCGGCTTCCTTTTCGGGAACAAATACCAGGAACGCCCATCCGCTTGCAGAATTTCTGATTGGTCTGGTTCTGGTAGGAGCCGGTGTGTACTGGGTGCTGAATTCCTTTGTGGTAACGTTTGACTGGGGCGGCATCTGGGGCGGTTTTGGCATGTCCTCCCGTCTGGCTACCGGACTCATGCTGATTCCGTTGCTTCTGGGCATTGCCCTGCTGTTTTTCCTGGATCGAAAATGGATTGGATGGGTTGTCACGGCAATTGGCGTTCTGGTGATTTTGGTCACACTCCTGACTTCTGTGCGATTCCGGCCGATTTCGGCGACATTGTGGCAATATGTTGTAATGTTTGGTATGATTGCGGCCGGTGTGGGGCTGCTGGCCAGAGGCCTGCTGAAAAGCCGCTCGTAGAGCATGCCCGAAATAAAGAAACACAAAAGACGCTTGAATTTCTGCGGAAAGATCAGGCGTCTTTTTTTGTGCCAGAATTTCACTTGACAACTGTACTATAGTGTGCTATAATGTACTTGTTCGATAAGTACAATTTAAGACGGAAAGGAGACCGTTTGTGGAGATAATCATCAGTACGAACAGTAAAAAGCCAATTTATGAGCAAATTGTATTTCAAATAAAGGCGCAGATTATGGAAGGAACGCTTCAATCCGGCACGCCGATGCCGTCAATGCGTGCCCTGGCAAAATCGCTGCATGTGAGTGTAATCACCGTACAGCGTGCCTATGAGCAGCTGCAAAGAGATGGATTCATTGAAACCACAGTGGGACGCGGTACATTTGTTGCTGCTCAAAATACTGCGCTGTATCAGGAGGAACAACAGCGCCAGGCAGAGGAACACCTGGCCGCTGCTGCCGCCATTGCCCATGCAGGGGGGATTCCGCTGCACACACTGGTGGAAGTGCTAACCATGTTTTATCAGGAGGGAGATCTATGAAACCAGTATTAGAAGTTAAAAATCTGACTTGCCAATATGATCGTTTTTTGCTGGATCATGTCAATCTGACTGTGCCGGGCGGCACCATTTGTGGATTGGTGGGAGAAAACGGCGCCGGAAAGAGTACGACCATTCGCGCTATTTTGAATCTGATCCGTCGGGAATGCGGCGAAGTGCTGTTTTGCGGCGCACCTTTGCACGGGGATGACCGGGAAGCAAAGGAAAAAATCGGAGTTGTGTTTGATTCTCTGTTTCTGCACGGAGAGATGACTGTGATTCAGGTGGAAAAAATGTGCGGCAAGATTTATGCGCACTGGGATTCTGCGGATTTCTATCAGCGAATGGAGCAGTTTCAAATTGATACCAGGAAAAAAATTAAGGTACTGTCTCGGGGAATGAAAATGAAAGTGTCACTTGCGATGGCGCTTTCGCACCATCCGCAGTTGTTGCTGCTGGATGAGCCTACCGGCGGACTGGATCCCATGGTAAGGGATGATTTGTTGGATTTATTTTTGGATTTTGTACAGGATGCATCCCATGCCATCTTGTTTTCCACCCATATTACAACGGATTTGGAAAAGATTTCAGACTACATTACATTTCTCCACAGCGGAAAGATATTGTTTACACAACCGAAGGATACGCTTCTGGAGCAATACGGTATTCTGCGGTGCGGAGAGTCGGCATTTTCTGCATTAAAGTCAGATCAGATGCTGGCATGGCGCAGGAAGGAATATGCAGTGGATGTGCTGGTGTCGGATCAGGAAGCCGTGCAGCGGCAATATCCGGATGCGGTCATTGATGTGCCGACACTGGAAGAAATCATGCTGATTTATGGAAAAGGAGAGCGTGTATCATGAAAGGTCTGCTTTATAAGGAGTTTTGTTTGCTGCGAAAAAATCTGCTGTTTTTGCTGGGTATGATTGTTTTTTTCAGTGCAGCTTTTTCTATTGGAGGAATCAACACTGCGGTGCTGATTATGTGGAGTATGCTTGTGGGGATGCAGGCCATGAACTCGTTCAGCCTGGATGAAATGGCAAACTGGAATCAAACGGCAATGACAATGCCTCTGACGCGGAAACAAATTGTACAGGAAAAATTCCTGCTTCAGGGGATTCTGACAGGAATGGGAGCACTTGTCACCGGAATTACCGTCCTGCTCTTCCAGGCAATATTTAAAACGGTATCCGTTCAATTCCTGACAGAGGTACTTTTTCTGGAGTGGGTGAGCATTTGCAGTTCTCTCCTTTTCGGGAGCATTGCACTTGCGCTGCTGTTTTGGTTTTCCTCGGAGCGCGCCCGTCTTTTCTCTTTGGTTCTGATCGTGATTCCGGCGTGTTCCGGTAGTTCGGTATTTGCAGAGGGGATGCCGGAATGGATTCTCATGGGAAAGTCTGCGATTGCAGCAGCGCTGGGCATTTTGACAGTTGCCGCGCTGATTTTGGAAGTGGTGATGTATCATATTAGCTATGCCGTTTTTTTACGAAAAGATCTGGCGTAAAAAGGAAAAAGTTTGTAAACCGTAAAAGCGATTCCCAGCGTGTATAATTCCTTTTTCATTGGCGCATACTGCTGTTGTATCCAAAAAACGCATGCCAAAAGGAGAAAATACTGTATGAGTATATTGCAGATTGCACAGGTTATGGGAAGAGAAATCCTGGATTCCAGAGGAAATCCGACGACAGAGGCCATCGTCTTGCTGACAGACGGAACCATTGGCCGTGGAACCGCGCCCAGCGGTGCTTCTACGGGTGCCTTTGAAGCACTGGAACTGCGGGATCAGGATTCCAGACGCTATTTGGGAAAGGGCGTACAGAAGGCCGCTGAAAACATTCGGACAGTCATTCATCACGCAGTACGAGGCATGGATCCCACAGATCTCTACGGCGTGGATCGGGCCATGTGCCTGGCAGACGGGACAAAAGACAAATCGCACCTGGGCGCAAATGCAATTCTGGCAGTTTCTATTGCCACAGCCAGAGCCGCAGCTGCCGGCCTCAAGATGCCGCTGTATCGCTTTTTGGGCGGTGCCAGCGGAAATCGGCTTCCGGTGCCTATGATGAATATTCTCAATGGCGGCGCTCACGCCTCAAATACCGTGGATGTACAGGAATTTATGATTATGCCTGTGGGTGCAGCCACATTTCGGGAGGGTCTGCGCTGGTGTGCAGAGGTGTTTCATGCGCTGAAAAATCTGCTGCACAGCAGAGATCTGGCGGTTTCTGTGGGAGATGAAGGTGGCTTTGCCCCCAATCTGGCCGGAGAAGAAGAGGCAATCCAGTATATCTTGCAGGCCATTCAGCAGGCCGGTTATACACCGGGGAGAGATTTTCAGCTGGCCATTGATGCGGCCGCCAGTGAATGGAAAAGCGGCACTAACGGCGTGTATCGTCTGCCAAAGGCAAAAAGAGAGCTGACAACGGAGCAGCTTATCTGCCACTGGACAGAGCTTGTGGAAAAATATCCGATCTGCTCCATTGAGGATCCCTTGGATGAAGAGGATTGGGATGGGTGGCGGCAGCTGACATTGGCGCTGGGGGACCGGGTGCAGCTGGTGGGAGATGATCTGTTTGTCACCAATACCAGCCGTCTGTCCCGCGGTATTCAAAATGCGTGCGGCAATGCGATTTTGATTAAACCGAATCAGATTGGCACCCTTTCAGAAACACTGGAGGCCATTCATATGGCGCACCATGCCGGTTATACAGCGATTGCCTCCCACCGTTCCGGTGAAACGGAGGACACAACCATCGCTGATCTGGCCGTTGCGTTAAACACCAGGCAGATCAAAACCGGAGCACCCAGCCGCTCGGAACGCGTGGCGAAGTATAACCGCCTGCTGCGGATTGAGGACAGCCTGGGTGCAGCGGCGGTTTATGCAGGACAGCATGCGTTTTCTGGAACGGTTGCGCGGAATCTGTTCTGCTGCGATGAAACGGGAAAACGGTAAGGATCGGGGCTTGTGGGGAGATCTGCTGACAGCAGCGAAAGCAAGACCAGAAAAGATAAACAAAGCCATATCGCCAATCTAAAGCTCAAAGCCCAATACCCCCAATCAAAAAAGCTGTACGCGGGAGAGCGTTTTCTCCGGAGTACAGCTTTTTCTATTTTCTGCGGATTATTGTGCTTCTTTTTGCTGTGCCTGTTGTTCGAACAGGGTTTCCAGGAACTGTTCCAGTTTCCCCTTGTTGCGTTCGGTGAGGGCGGTGTATTTTTGAAGAACGGCCGCAGCGTCCTCATGGAGTGAAACCGTATACCGATTTACAGGAATGTTGGTGCGTCCGGCGATATAATCCAGACTGACACCATAGAAGTCAGCCAGTTGGACGGCACGAGAAAACGGCAGTTCACGTTCGCCTTTTTCATATTTGCCGTAGTATTGCGCGGTTGTTCCCAAATATTCTGCAAGTTCCGATTGCGTTTTGTCTGCATCTTCCCGTAAGTCTCGAATTCGCTGATAAAAAGCCATGTGTGCCACTCCTTTTTTTGTTTATTTTATCACAAATGACTAAAAGATATTGACAAATCAATCTAAATAGGTTATAATATGTATAAAGTAGTCAGATCTGACTATAAAGAAAAAAAGGAGTTGGTACAAATGAAAACAGGCCGAAGAAAATGGTATACGCGTTGGATTGCAGTTTGCGTTGCGATTGTGTTGGGTGTGGGGATTTGTGAAGGATTGACCGTATGCGCAGCATATGAAAATACGCATACGAATACCGGGAATCAGCGTATCGATATTGTAGAAGTGGCAAAGACGCAGATTGGCTATCACGAAGGCAGTCTGGAAGGAACCACAAGCGGTAGCAACAATTATACAAAATACAACGTCTGGAACGGAAAAATCAGTGGTTATGGTTCAAATGGCTACGGCTATGCCTGGTGTCATGCGTTTGTTTCCTGGTGTGCCAATCAGGCCGGAATTGGGACGGACATTATTCCCAAAACTGCCGGAACAAGCACTGGCAGATCATTTTTTGTGAATCAGGGAACTTACCGGCAGAGTGCGGCAAATGGCGGAAGTTATGTGCCGCAGTCCGGTGATATTATTTATTATGGTTCCGGTTCGTCGCCGTCCCATGTCGGCATTGTTTCCAGCTGTGACGGCGGCACAGTTTATACAATCGAGGGAAATTATTCGAATAAGGTTGGAACAAGAGCAATTAGCTTGTCCAATAGTTATATTATTGGGTATGGTGTGCCGAATTATAAGGAGTTGAATCCGAATCCGCCGACAAATTTAAGTATCACCTCTAATGATGGAAAATATAAAGTTGGTGATACAGTTACATTTACATTTTCATATTCAAATGCAACAGAAGTATATATTCCAATAGACGTAAATGGAGAACGAAAATATTTTATTGATGTGTCTGGAAGATCTTCATATACTTGCTCATTTGATACACCAGGTGTATATGGCTATTTTTTATATGCTAAAAATGCAGCAGGCGAAGCTTCTACGGTTTTAGATTATAAACAATTTCGAGTTGATAGTTCTGTTCCTGCGAATTTAACGATTTCTACAGATAAAAATAGTTATGCAGTAGGTGAACAAATTACATTTTCATTTTCATGTGATAATGCTGTAAGAGTAGCTATTCCAGTTGATTATAACGGAAAAAGAACAGATTTTATTGATGTAACAGGAAAAAATACGTATACTTGTTCGTTTGATAAAGCAGGAATTTATGGCTATTTTTTATATGCAGAAAATGCATGTGGAGAATCTACAACTGAATATATCGAATTTACTGTGCAAGACAACCCGCCATCAAATTTGTCTATTTCAACAGATAAATCGTACTATGTAATTGGTGAAACGATAACATTTTCTTTTACAAGTCAAAATGCCACTCGTTTAGCTATCCCAATTGATTATAATGGAAAGCGAGTAGATTTTATTGATGTAACAGGAAAAGATACATATACTTGCTCATTTGATAAAGCAGGAACATATGGCTATTTTCTATATGCAGAAAATGCTTGTGGAGAATCCTCAACAGTACTTGATTACAAAGAAATTCGAGTGTATGACACACTCCCCGGCGACCTCAACTCCGACAACAAAATCACATTCGATGATCTTTTCCAGCTCCAATCTTACCTGACCAACAACATCACCCTTACCGAATCCCAGGGGAAAGCCGCCGATCTTAACGAAGACGGGCTGGTGGACGGCTTCGACTTGGCACTGCTCCGGCAGAAGCTGGCATAACCAAACCGCACCCCCAACAGAAAAGCCGTACCTCAGACCACTCCGAGATACGGCTTCTTTTTTTATATCATCTTGTTTTTCAAGGCTTTCTTATCGAATCTTTGCGCCGACCGGCAGGCTCTCATCCGGGAAGATCACCTTGACATCACCGTTGGGCATATCTGCCGCACAAATCATGCCGCAGCTTTCCACGCCGCACAGCTTTGCCGGTTTCAGGTTTGCCACCAGCATAATCTTTTTGCCGATCAGGTCTTCCGGCTTGTACCATGGTGCAATACCGGAAACCACCTGTCTGCCGCCCATGCCGTCATCCAGCTGGAGCTTCAGCAGCTTCTTGGACTTCTTGACCTTTTCACAGTCAACAACCTTTGCCACGCGCAGATCTACCTCACCGAATTTCTCAATGCCGATTTCTTCTGCCAGCGGCTGGGGTGTAAATTCCGGTTCCTTCGGCTCTTCCTTGGGCTGTGCTGCCAGAATCAGCTGGTTCAGCTCATCGATTTCCTTTTCCACGTCGATACGCGGGAAAATGATATCGCCCTTGTGTACCGTTACATTTGCCGGCAGTGTACCGAACTGGTCTGCGGTGCTGTATGCCACATCTGCTTCTGATGCGCCGATCTGTTCCCAGATCTTCGGCATGGTTTCCGGCATAAAGGCACTCAGCGGAACGGTGACAATGCGGATGGTTTCCAGCAGGTTGTACAGAACCGTTGCCAGACGGGTGCGGTTTGCTTCGTCTCTTGCCAGAACCCACGGCGCAGTCTCGTCAATATACTTGTTGGCACGGGAAACCACCTGGAAGATCTCAGCCAGCATGTGGTTCAGCTGTGTCTGATCCAGCAGGCCTTCCAGCTTTTCCTTCAGGCCGGTGGCTGCGGCAATCAGTTCGTCATCAAATTCACCGGGCTGGCGTTCTTCCGGCAGGGTGCCGCCGAAGTACTTGTCCACCATGGCCACGGTACGGGAAACCAGATTGCCCAGACCATTTGCCAGATCGGAGTTGATGCGGTTAATCATGATTTCGTTGGAGAAGGAACTGTCTGCGCCCAGTGCCATTTCCCGGAGGATATGGTAACGGATGGCATCTGCGCCGTAGCGGTCTGCCAGCAGGAACGGGTCTACCACGTTGCCCAGCGACTTGGACATTTTCTGTCCGTTGAAGGTAATCCAGCCGTGAACAGCCAGATGCTTCGGTAGGGGCAGATCCAGTGCCATCAGCATTGCCGGCCAGATAATGGCGTGGAACCGCATAATGTCCTTGGCAACCATGTGGACATCTGCCGGCCAGTATTTGTCAAAATCGTGGTATGCGCTGTTTTCATAGCCCAGTGCGCTGATGTAGTTGGACAGTGCGTCTACCCAGACGTAAACAATATGCTTCGGGTCAAAGGTAACCGGAATGCCCCAGGTGAAGGAGGTACGGGAAACGCACAGATCTTCCAGACCCGGCTTGATAAAGTTGTTGACCAGCTCTACTGCACGGGTTTTCGGCTGGAGATAGTCGGTTTCCAGCAGCAGCTTTTCGATACGCTCTGCAAAGGGCGCCATCTTCATGAAGTAAGCTTCTTCCTTGGCCTCTGTTACTTCACGGTGACACTCCGGACAGCAGCCGTTTTCGTCCAGCTGAGACTCTGTCCAGAAGCTCTCACACGGTGTGCAGTACTTACCCTTGTATTCTCCCTTATAGATATATCCCAGATCGTACAGGCGCTTGAAAATCTTCTGTACGGTTTCAATGTGGTAGTCATCAGTGGTGCGGATATAGCGGTCATAGCTGACGTGCATTTTTTCCCACAGTGCCTTAAAGGTCTTGACGATCTCATCTACATATTCTTTCGGCGTGATACCCTTTGCCGCCGCTTTCTGTTCGATTTTCAGACCGTGTTCATCGGTTCCGGTGAGGAAAATCACATCATAGCCCTGCATTCGTCTGAATCGTGCAATAGAATCACAGGCAACTGTGGTATAGCAGTGCCCGATATGGGGATTTCCTGACGGATAGTAGATCGGCGTCGTGATATAATACGGCTTTTTTGACATACAAGGTCCTCCTTTGTATTTCGAAGGCATTCCTGTGTGAATGCTTTCAGATAACCCATAAAAATGGTTCTTATCTCTTATTATAGCATAAATTTTTCCTGCTGTCCATGCCTTTTTCGAAAAAGTCACGGAAATCAATTTTCAAAAATATACTGATTTCAATTGCGTAAAATCATGAAGTTCGACAAGTGAGGCTCCTCTCTGTCCCTTTGGGATACCTTCCCATCCCGTGGGGAGGCACCCTTCCGGGGAAGGCTATCATGAAAATTGATTTCTGTGCGAAAAAGTACATCAAAGTGCGCTTTCGTGAGAATCTGCGCTCAGGGCGGCAATTATGGTGCGTGCTGCCTGTTCCGGCAGTGCTGTCAGCTTAAAGCGCTGCTGCTTCGGCCCGTTGCAGATCAGATAGAGATGGCAGACACCGTACTGCTTTTGGATGGGTGTCTGCATCAGATCGGCGCGGACAATATGATCCCGCGGAACGGTAATGGTGTGAAAGGTGGAGCCGCGGCTGAACTGGAACTGCACATTGCAGTCGTCCATGGAAACCGACTGGGTAAAGAGTGTGACAATCCGGATTACCAGAAACCAGAGCAGGGGAATTATCAGCATCAGCGCAAAAAAGTGAATCATCTGCGCCAGGTGGGGGAACAGCCATAGAGTAAGCAGGCGGACGGCAATTACTGCGCCGATTCCGATGACCGGCGGCCAGACAAAGGACCAGAAAAAGATTGGCTGGGACTTTGCCTTCAGATGCGGATGCTCCAGCCGCTGCGGCGCGTGGAGCTTTCCCAGCAGTTCCCAGGAGGTTTTCTGCCGAACCAGAGGAATCAGCACCGGAAGTGTGTCCCGGCGGCTGCCGTAGCCGGGACAGAGGATATGGAGAGAAACCATGCCGAAAATTTTCATCACCAGATTTTGCCGCAAATCCGGGAAAACAACTGCGGAATCCCGGAGATGAAACCGGCGGCGGTTTAAAATGCCCATGTGTACGGAAATAAAATCATCGCTGAACCGAATGCGGAATCGACCGTAGCGCAGCAGATTTCGCCCGAAGGAAATCAGCCACAGGGAAAGGATCAGGATACCAATGGTAATCGCCAGCCGGGGGACACCCTGAAACACAGAGGAAGCCCGGTCTGTGGCATCTTCCAGCAGCTGTCGGGCGCGGAATTCTTCCAGCAGATCGGCGGTGATGCGACCGCCCTGTACAAAAAGGGCAGCAATATAAATGGCACCAGAAAAGCTGCTGGAAAATAAAGCAGAGAAGATCATTACGCGCCAGGCTGGGGTAGGGTGTGCATTCGCCTGTGCAGAATTGTTGCGCAGTACCGGAACGTGTCGGCGGATCTGATGCAGATCCCGCTGGTGAAGAATCAGCTTCATATTGGCCTCCGGGATTGAGCCGGAAGCTGTGCTGATCTGGAGCCGTACCGCACGGAGCGGCCGCAGGTAGAGCGGATGCTCTTCCACCGTTGCTGTAATCCGGGAAAAGGGAATCTCCGTCGCCTGCTTCAGAAGAATGCCGCTGCTGGAACGGATAGAGACTGCGTCCAGCTGAAAGCGGCAGCAGTACCAGCGCAACGTACCAAAGCAGAGAATCAGAAATGCAACCAGCAGGTCAAACCAGGCACCAGCGCCCCAGTCTATGAAATTTTGAAATGAAAACGGATAGAAGCGCAGACTGCGCAGCAGCGGAAATATCAGCAGCCAAAGGTTCTTGGCGCTGTACCGCAGAATTTTAATCGGATGCTCGTGATATCCGGAATCAGTTTGAAATGCGGAGCTTGAAAAGCGCATAGAACCTCCTTCTTTCAGGATGCAGGCGGATGCTCCGGGTGCTCCGAATGCTTCGAATGGGTATGATACACCCTGTGCTGTAAAAAGTTCTGTATTTCCTGGGCATCTTTCGGTTTCAGAAAGGCCAGGAGAATCATGCCGCCGTAAGCGTGGAGCGGAATAAAGTTCATGCCGGTTTTCTCGGAGACAGGCGTGCGGATAATTGTGCTGTACTGCAATGCCTGGAGACGCATGGTTTGTTCTTGGATAAAGAAAATACCGCAGCGCTTGGTGATATGCGTGTCAGAAATAATGTAGGAGACAGAGCCAAACCACATGGGCAGCAGGAAAACAGAGGTGATAATCACCGCCGCCAGAATGAGACAGGTCAGCGACCAGAGCATCCAGTTCGGCAGGATAGCCAAAAAGTACCAGATCATAATAATCAGAAGAATGCTGGCTATGGGAATTGCGATTTGCAGGATATATTGCGCATGGCGGTCAGCGGCATATTGTTTCATGCAGTTCCTCCAGTCAGGTATAATGAAATTCCATGCATGCATAAGATATTCTGTGCGTGCAGGAAGAGATGGTGTCTTTTTATTTGTACGTATTTTGTGAGAGAATATACCTCTATTATACCGCCGGAAATGGGCCGCGTCAAGTGTCCGAGAATGTTTCCGCTGCGAATTTTTCAGATAGACATGGGAGGATACCGGATGCTGGACAAAATTGCAGAATGGATATGGGGACCGGGACTGTTGGCGCTGCTGCTGGGCACCGGGTTCTGGCTCAGTGTGCGGAATCGGTTTTTTCAGCTCTGGGGATGGCATCGGATTTTATCCCGTACATTCGGCAGCCTCCGGAAGCACAAATCCTCTGTCGGAAAGCAGACGCTGACACAGTTCCAGACCTTTTCGGCGGCGCTGGCTGCGGCAATGGGAACGGGAAATATCGTAGGTGTGGCGGCAGCCTTGTGGATTGGCGGCCCTGGCGCGATCTTCTGGATGTGGGTGTCTGCCTTTCTCGGCATGATGCTCACCTACTGTGAAAATGTACTGGGCATGCGCTATGCCGGAACCCGTGTGGACGGCACACCAATCGGCGGCCCGATGGCCTATCTGCACAATGGCCTGGGCTGTCCGGCGCTGGCAGTGCTGTACAGCATTTTCTGCATCTGTGCGTCATTTGGCATGGGCAATATGACCCAGAGCAGCACTATGGCGCATCTGATGCAGGACGCATGTGCCGTGCCGCCGGTGATTACCGGCATTCTGGTGACGGTGCTGCTGGGCGGTATTCTGCTCCGCGGTGCACGGGGTGTGGGCGGTGTGATTCAATGGCTGATGCCGTTGCTGGCCGCAGTCTATATGCTGTCCGCTGCCGCAGTGATTTTGCAGAACCGCCACGCATTGCCTGCGGTCTGCTGCCGTATTTTTCAGGGGGCTTTTGGCGTGCGTGCTGCATGCGGCGGCATTTCTGGTACGGCATTGCAGCTGGCGCTGGGCACCGGACTGCGGCACGGGGTATTTTCCAATGAAGCAGGGCTTGGGAGCAGTGCTCTGGTGCATGCCGGAGGGGATTCCCGTGACCCGGAATTGCAGGGGCTGTGGAGCATGACCGAAGTGGCGCTGGATACACTGGTTTGCTGCACGCTGACGGCGTTTGCCGTACTGACCAGCGGTGCAGACCGCATATCCGGAGAGAATCCGGGCATGGTAATTGCAGAGACCTTTCGCACGGTGTTCGGCGGCGCATCTCCGGTTGTAATGGCAGTGATAACGGCGCTGTTTGCATTTTGTACCCTGATTGGCTGGTGCTGCTGTGGGGAACAGGCAGTTGCCTACCTGTGCGGCAGAAAGCGTCTGTCGGTCTATCGGGTTTGCTTTTGTCTTGCTGCCGGCGTGGGAACTGTGCTTTCGCTCCAGGCAGTCTGGACAATTTCGGATATTGCCAACGGACTGATGGCGGTTCCCAATCTGCTGGGAATCCTGCTGCTTCAGAAGGATTGCATCCGAAAAAAAGAGCCTGTCTCTGCGGAAAACCGAAAATGCATTTTCCGTAAAAACAGGCTATGAGAGGGATGCTTATTGAACTGTGGCTTTTCGCTTCCAGATCTGCTCACAGATGAGGCCGACCAGAAATGCCACAATGTCTCCCAGTGTAGAGATAATCCGCATGGTGACGGCATAGAGCATAATGGTCTCGGTACTCATAAAGCTGCCGCACATCAGTACCATCACCGCTTCCCGGATGCCGATTCCGCCGGGTGCGCCGGGTGTGATAAAGCCGATAATCCAGGAGAACAGATATGTTCCCAGAAACAGTCCCATCTGTGCCGCCGGAACGTCAAAGAGCAGATAGGCGGCTGTGCCGTACATGGCAGTGGAAATGATGTACTGGGACAGATACAGCAGAAAAACCACCAGAATCCGGGGGATATTTTTTCGGTTCAGCAGTTTCCGGTATTTTTCAAAATACCGTTTCAGCGGTTCCTGGAACTTCCAGCGCAGCAGCAGAATGAGCAGGAGCAGCACCAGAATGCCGGCAATCAGGATGATGAGAAAGTTCCGGCTGTATTTCTGGAACAGCAGGAGCATGTCCTTTCCCATGAGAATCAGAATCAGCAGGAGCGGCGTAACCATGGAACTGACAATGTCCAGCAGCGTAGCACAGGCTACGTCTACATGGCTGATATGGAGATCTGCGGCCAGCTGGTTGCGTCCCACATATTGGAATACATTGCCCGGCACATACTTCATCAGATTGGAACGGGTGTAGACCGGAAGGGCGCTTTTCGTGGGAATCTGGATGCCGGACAAAATCCGGATATACCGGAGCCAGGGTAGCGTCATAAATAAGACCATGGCGGTCTGTACCAGTGTACAGCCGACAATCACCGCCAGAGTTTTTCCGTCTGCAAACCGGGACCAGTCCACATCCATTGTGACCAGTTTCTTCACCACAAATACCAGCGCCAATACGGTGATGATACTGCCGATTACTTTATAATATTTTTTCAAGAATTTCATAGTGTTCCTTCCCGCTTTGGTGTACAAGCCGTTTTTCGTGTGCTTTTTATTGTAGCATGTTTTAGACAGAATGTCAATTTTGTGCGCAATAGAGTTCGAAAAGTTGAGCTGGAAGTACATCCTCTCAAATTTTGTGAAGAAAAATGCTGTATAGAATTGACAAAAGAGAAAGCATCCGGTATAATACTATTATGCACTTTATTATACATCGTGCGTTTCTGCCTTTGCAGAAGGCTGTGCCGGAGAAAAGGAACACAGCTTCTGTATGAACGGGCGCTTCATTTATGACATAAGGAGAAGAACGAATGGAAAAAACAATGAAAAACAGGGCGACCTTTCAGTCGCGGCTGGGCTTTATTCTGGTTTCGGCCGGATGTGCTATTGGTCTGGGGAATGTGTGGAAATTCCCCTATATCTGCGGACAAAACGGCGGCGGTGCATTTTTGCTGCTGTATCTGTTTTGCCTAGTGCTGCTGGGACTTCCCATCCTCACGTGCGAATTTGCCATCGGACGGGGCAGCAACCGGAGCATCTCCCAGGCGCTCAACCGGCTGGAACAGCCGGGCAGCCGCTATCACCTGACAAAATATATGGGAATTGCCGGAAACTATTTGCTCATGATGTTCTACACCATGGTAACCGGCTGGATGCTGTACTACGCGTTCCGCTATATCACTGGTGCACTGGATGCTTCCAGTACGGAGACAACCGCAGCGGCCTTTTCCCAGATGCTCGGCTCTCCCGGCATTATGGTGCTGTTTGCGGCAATTGTAACGCTGCTCTGTATCGGCGTGTGTGCACTGGGACTGCAAAACGGCATTGAAAAAATTACAAAGGTAATGATGCTCCTGTTAATGGGCTTGATGGTAGTGCTGGCTGTCAATTCCATTCGGCTGAAGGGGGCTTCTGCTGGACTGAAATTCTATCTGGTTCCGGACTTTCGCCGTATTGCGGAAATCGGATTCGGTTCGGTACTGTTTGCTGCAATGACACAGGCTTTCTTTACTCTGAGCATCGGAATCGGTGCTATGGAGATTTTCGGCAGCTATCTGAAAAAGGATCGGCGAATTCTGGGAGAATCCGTCAATGTCATTGTGCTGGATACCATGGTTGCAGTTGTCGCTGGCCTGATTATCATTCCTGCCTGCTTTGCCTATGGAATTGAACCGGATTCCGGCCCGCAGCTGCTGTTTATCACGCTCCCGAATGTGTTTCATCATATGGTAGGCGGCCGGATCTGGGGCACCTGCTTTTTCGTGTTCATGTCCTTTGCTGCACTTTCCACAGTAATTGCCGTGTTTGAAAATATTATCACAATGACTGTAGAACTGGGCAGCTGGAGTCGGAAAAAATCCCTGCTGGTCAATTTGATTCTGATTTTTGTGCTGGCGCTTCCGGCAATATTCGGTTTCAATCTGCTCTCCGGAATCCAGCCGTTCGGCAGCGGCAGCACCATTATGGATTTTGAGGACTTCCTGGTTTCCTCAAATATTCTGCCGCTTGGCTCCCTGACCTACGTGCTGTTCTGTGCGCGGAAAAATGGTTGGGGCTGGGATGCGTTCCGAAAGGAAGTCAATACCGGAACCGGCATGCAGCTCCCGAACTGGATTCGCGGCTATATGACCTATGCAGTGCCGATTTTCATTTGCCTGATTTATCTGAAGGGCTATTATGATATGTTCGCACCCATGGGTGTGCTGCCCTGCTGTATCTGGATGGCACTGGGAATTTTGTTCCTGGGACTGATCCTGTGGACGGCATTTTCCCGGAAAAAGACGCATACTCTGGCGTAAACAATTTTTGCAAACAAAAAAGTTCTCACAGCATTTGGTTCTGTGAGAACTTTTTTTGAAAAGATATGTCTTTTAAATGTGGATTTTTACCTGATAATGTTCCATCCAGTAGTTCATCTGCACAAAGTATGCCATGATCTGAGGACGCGTCATCAGTTGGCCGTACCATTGCACAGATTCCTCCGATTGCAGGAGACGCTCCAGCATATCCCGGCGAACCAGCTGTAACACCGGGCTTTCCGTATCCCGGAGCACATCAGACAGCAGCTCTGAAACTGCCTGGAGATAGGTGGGGTTGTGGGTCTTGGGATAGGGACTTTTTTTCCGCCACAGTACCTCTGCCGGCAGAAAATCCTGCATGGCGGTGCGCAGCAGCCCTTTTTCGCGGCCTTCCCAGTCCTTGTATTCCCAGGGCACATTGTAGAGATATTCCGCAATGCGGTAGTCGCAGAACGGAACCCGGACTTCCAGGGCACTGTACATGCTCATGCGGTCTTTGCGGTCCAGGAGCGTCTGCATAAACCAATCCAGATTTAGCTTCATCATTTCCCGCATGCGTGCTTCCAAAGGGGAATCGTCCGGCAGCTTTTCCGCGGCGCGGATCGTTTTTTCATAGGCATCCTGGACATATGCCTGACCGTCCAGCAGCTGTGCATATTCCGGCCGCAGGAACTGCATGCGGTAGGCGGTGCTCTGTGCCCATGGAAAACCATTGACACGCCGGACATCCGGATCCCGGTACCAGGGATAGCCGCCGAACAGTTCGTCTGCACATTCTCCGGACAGTGCCACGGTGACTTCCTTCCGGATTTCCCGGCAGAAGAGCAGGAGGGAGCTGTCAACATCAACCATTCCCGGCAGATCTCTGGCATCTACTGCGTCAAACAGCGCCCTGGCAAGGGCAGGGGTGTCCAGTACCGTCCAGTGATGCCGGCAGCCCAGATAGCGCTCCATACAGCGGATATAGGCCGGGTCGCTGGTGGGCTGAAAATGGCTCTTTTGAAAATACTGGTCATTGTCCCGGTAGTCTACGGAGAAGGTGTGCAGTTCTTTTCCCTGGCGCTGCATTTCCTGATTGGCCAGGGAAGAAAGCAGGCTGGAGTCCAGGCCGCCGGAGAGAAAGGTTCCGATGGGCACATCGGATACCAGCTGCCGCCGAACAGTGTCCTGTACCAGCTCCCGGACATGCTCTGCGGTTTGGGAAAAGGATTCGGTATGTGCAGCCGCATGCAGTTCCCAATAAGGGTGCAGATGCAGCTGTCCCTGCATCCAATAGCCGCAGTGTGCCGGTTTGACTTCTGCCACAGTCCGGAACACGCCATAGCCGGGCGTGCGCCCCGGCCCCATGAGCAGCAGCTCTGCAATACCGGTCTGATCAATTTCGTGCGGCACTTCCGGATGTGTGAGCAGCGCTTTGATTTCCGAGCCGAATACCAGGCCGCCAGGAATTTTGGCGTAGAACAGCGGCTTTACACCAATGCGGTCCCGTGCCAGAAAAAGGCGTTTGGCGCTGTGCTCCCACACGGCAAAGGCGAAGATGCCGTTGAACTGTTCCACACAGCCCGGCCCCCAGTTGGCATAGGCCTGTAAAATCACTTCTGTATCACACGTGGTCTGAAAGGTGACGTTTTCCTGTTCCAGCTGGCGGCGCATCTCTGCGGTATTGTATAATTCCCCGTTGTACACGATGGTATAGGTTTCGCCGCCTGCTGTGGTCTCCATGGGCTGCCTGCCGTGCAGCGGATCCATGACAGCCAGGCGCGTATGTGCCATGGCGCATTGCTGTGTCAGAAAAACGCCCTCCTGATCCGGCCCTCTGCGGATCAGTGTCTGCTGCATCTGCCGGAGCAGGCGCTCCTGCTGCCGCAGATCCTGTTCCATGTGCACGATTCCTGTGATTCCACACATATTCCATAACCTCCTGCAAAATCTGCACGCAGGATGCGTGCGAAAAGATACAAAACAGGCACGAAAAGCCCGTTTCTATCTGCTGCCTTTATCTTATGCAGGAAAAAACGGAATCTTGCAGGAAGGAAAATATTTTCCGGAAAATAAATGTCGTTATTGCCCTAAGAGCCTGTTCAGACTGGGGGCACTATGTATTTTGTATTTGTAGCCATCCTGTCAGAAGCAGAAGAATCAATATCCCAAAGTTCACTGCGGAAAAAACTGCTAGATATTTTCCGGGATGAGATTGCTGTGTTTTGCTGTAAAACTGGTAGGAGATTAAACTTGCCAGAGATGCGATGGGAGTTCCGAGTCCACCTAAATTTACGCCCAGAAGCAGTTCCTTTGCATTTTCCGTAAAACCGGACAGCATGACTGCTGCCGGTACATTACTGATGCACTGAGAGAGCAAAGCTGAAATCCAAAGTACTTTTCCCAGCATAATTTGTGCAAAAAAATCTCGGATTACATCGATTCTGGCAATGTTTCCAACAAAAACGAAAAAACACAGAAATGTTCCCAGCAGGCAGTAATCCACCTGGGTAAAAAGTGTGCGATTGCAAAAGAATATGAGTATAACAGAAATGGCGAGGCAGAGCCAGTCCGGGATGACACGAAATACAGTAAGCAGACAAATCAGGAACAACAGCAGATATACCAAAGCTGATTTTTTCGGAATTGCAGTTGGTGCATCTGCTGTGCAGCCTTTGTAACAAGGTGTTTTGGGCAGAAGGATCGACAAAACCAAGAGCACAATCCAACTTACCACGCCGGTGGGAAGCATTGTCTGAAAAAAATCTGTCATGCGAAGATGATATGTTGTATACAGATATAAATTTTGCGGATTGCCGATTGGTGTCATCATACTTCCAAGATTTGCTGCGGCTGTTTCCAAAACAATGATCCAGATGCAGTACTTTTCCTGATTTAGATTTTGAAATAACAGCAATGTCAGCGGCACAAAAGTAAGCAATGCAACATCATTCGTGATCAGCATCGCACTAAAAAAACAAATCTGTGTGAAGAAAATGCCGATACGGCGGATCGTTCCGGCACGCTTCAGCAAATTTTGCGCAATTTGTTCGAACAGGCCTATGCTCCGGAAGCCTGCCACTGTAATCATAAGACAAAATAACTGAATTAGCACGGTACGGTTGCAATAAGAAAAATATCCGGTGTCCGGCGGTATAAAACACATGGAAATGAGAGCGGCAAGCAGGGAAATTCCCAGCACCGGCTGTCCTTTCCACCATTGTAAAAAACGTTTCATAGCTGTGTTTCCTCTTTTCTGCAAAAAGGCTCGTGAATACATTAGAGCATTCACGAGTTTTTCGTTTTATCTGACAAAAAATCTGCTTGCAATTCAAACATTTCGGGTAGTGTCAGCACGCCCGAAAAAAGTTCTCTATGCTTTTTTCACAGTGCGCGGCTTTCTGGCCGGAAGCTCCGGGAGAATCCGCAGAAGAATGCCGCCGAACGGAGGCAGATCCACCGTAAACTGTGTGCCGTCTCTGGTAACATCGCCTTTGAGAATGGCTTTGGATTCCTTGGTGTTTCCATGGAATCGTTCCCAATCGGTGTGCAGCAGCGGTTTCAGGCCGGCGCAGTCCTGTAGGGTAAAGGTATAGTGCTGTGTCCCTTCGTCAGACATATGAAGCAGAATCAAAAGACGGCTGTCGCCGGCGCGTCGCTCAATGGCATAGATGCAGCGCTGTTCCTGGTGGCAGTCCACCCACCGGAATCCATCCGGTGCATAATCATCCGCAGAGAGTGCCGGCTCCTTGAGGTAGAGCTTGTTTAGCTCTGTCATATAGCGGAAAAATGCATCGTGAATGGGGTATTTTAAAATGTCCCAGTCCTGCTGCTGCTGCTCTGTCCATTCCCGCAGCTGTCCCAGTTCGCTGCCCATGAAGAGCAGTTTCTTTCCGGGGTGGGCGTACATATACATGTACAAAAGCCGTGCCTGCGGGAACTTTTGCTCGTAGTCACCGAACATTTTCTGGGCAATGGTAGCCTTCCCGTGGACATTCTCATCGTGGGAAAGCGGAAGCAGGTAGTATTCATTGGGGAAGTACATCATGGAGAAGGTCAGTTTGTGATACTCATTTTTCCGTTCCCAGGGATACTGTTTAAAATAGTTGAGCGTATCGTTCATCCAGCCCATGTCCCACTTGTAGTCAAAGCCCAGGCCGCCGTATTCCACCGGACAGGTCACGCCTTCGTAGTTAGTGGAATCCTCTGCAATCAGCATGCTGTCCGGGTGCAGCTGGTGCAGTCCCTGGTTCATGCGCTTCAGGAAGTGGATGCTGGCCGGATTGGTGCCCCGGTTTGAATCGCCGCCCCAGTAGATCAGCCGGCTGACTGCATCCATCCGCAGGCCGTCAAAGTGAAAGACAGAGAGCCAGTAGTTGGCACAGGACTGGAGAAAGCTGCACACCTCGCCACGGGCATGAATAAAGTTGCAGCTGCCCCATTCGCTGTAGTTGTCCTCTTTTTCCGGGTATTCATATAATGTAGTGCCGTCATAATGGTTCAGGGCATAGCCGTCCACGGCAAAATGCACCGGAACAAAGTCCAGGATAACACCAATTCCGGCACGGTGGCAGGTGTCGATCAGCTCCATCAGCTGCTGTGCAGTGCCGTAACGGGAGGTGGGGCTGAAAAATCCGGTATTCTGATAGCCCCAGGAGCAGTCCGCCGGATGCTCACTGAGGGGCATAAATTCGATGTAGTTATAGCCGGTCTTTTTCACATAGTCTACCAGCTTCGGCGCAATCTCCGCATAGGTGTACCAGCCGTTGGGATCGTCTGGATTCGTGTGCCAGGAGCCTAGGTGGACTTCGTAAATATTTACCGGCTTCTGATGGTGACTGCCCCGCCGCTGCATCCACTTTTTATCATGAAAGGTGAATGTCGTGAGATCACGGATAATGGATGCGTTATTCGGGCGCAGCTCCATGCCGAACCCGTAAGGGTCGCAGTGATCGATGCTTTCGCCGTCCGGATTCTGGGGCGTGATGCGGTATTTATACATCTGTCCGGGAATGGCATCCGGCACCAGGGCCTCATAAATGCCTCCGTCATGAATGCGTTTCATAGGAATGGGCTCCCAGTCACCGCCTTCCCAGATCAGATCGACTGCTTTTGCATTGGGTGCAAGCGTGCGGAATACCACGCCGTCTTCTGTGAAATGCGCCCCGAAATAGGTATGGGCATCAAAGGCATTGCCCAGAAAAAACTGATGAATGTCCATGAAAATGTAACTCCTCCTGATAAGTGCCTGTTTGCAGTGAAAATCAGGCTTTTGGCGATAAATTTTACGTACTGTGTCAGCATTTGCCCGGAAACAGGCGCGTGCTCTTGTAGTTTTGTTCTGAATTTTTTCAAAAAGTAGGATGATTCTAGTATTATTATACTAAAACCCAAGACCTGATTGCAAGCATCAAATATGTATACACTGTTGCTTAATCAACAAATGAAGATTCGCAATTGTATTACAGTGAAGCCCGGATTCGAAAAAAAGAAAAAAATTTCGGAAACCCATTGCAATTTGACGGAATATGCGGTATAATAAAAAGGCAGATGACTCGTTCGCATGCGGTGCGGGCACTGTTGCAGAATTTTATTAGGAGGCACTTACTTATGTTAGTATCAGCAAAGGATATGATGGACAAGGCAAGAGACGGCAAATATGCAGTCGGCCAGTTCAACATCAACAATCTGGAATGGACAAAGGCTATTCTGAACACAGCACAGAAGCTGAACTCCCCGGTTATCCTGGGCGTTTCCGGCGGTGCCGGCAAGTATATGACCGGCTTTAAGGTTGTTGCAGACATGGTAAAGGCAATGGATGAATCTCTGGGCATTACAGTTCCGGTTGCACTGCACCTGGATCACGGTACTTATGACCAGTGCTATGACTGCATCAAGGCAGGCTTTACTTCCATTATGTTCGATGGCTCTCACTTCCCGATTGAAGAAAACCTGGCAAAGACCAAGGAATTGGTTGCAGTTGCACATAAGCTGGGTCTGTCCATCGAAGCTGAAGTAGGCGCAATCGGCGGCGAAGAAGACGGCGTAATCGGTAGGGGTGAGTGTGCAGATCCGCAGGAATGCAAGACTATCGCTGATCTGGGCGTAGACATTCTGGCTGCTGGTATCGGTAATATCCACGGCGTATATCCGGCAAACTGGGAAGGCCTGAGCTTCGAAACTCTGGAAGCTGTTAAGAAGGCTGTCGGCGACATGCCGCTGGTACTGCACGGCGGTACCGGTATCCCGGATGACCAGATCACAAAGGCAATCTCTCTGGGCGTTGCAAAGATCAACGTAAACACTGAGTGCCAGCTGGTATTCGCAGAAGCTACCAGAAAGTACATCGAAGAAGGCAAGGATCTGAAGGGCAAGGGCTTTGACCCGAGAAAGCTGCTCCTGCCGGGCTATGAAGCAATCATGGCAAAGGTAGAAGAAAAGATGAACCTGTTCGGTTCTGTAGACAAGGCGTAAGTATTGTTTTTTCGTCCTTTGCATACATTGTGTATGCATCCGGATGTGAAACCAACTTTGGTGTCCGCAGAAGATCAGAAAGGAGTGCGGGAGATGAAGAAAGACTGGACAGTTGTGCTTGCAGTAATTGAGATTATCCTGAATGCATTGGGGATTTTCCTTGCAGGCAAGCGGATTCTGGATCTCGTACATTCTGACGAAAAGGAAACATTGTAATCTGACGGCTATGCCGGCAGATTCGAAAAAACCGGTTTGCGGCATGTTTGCTGTGAGCCGGTTTTTTGTACAATCACCGAAAAATGATAGGAGATTACAGAAAAATTGGAAATGAATCGGATTTGTAAAAAATGGGGTGCTTTCCTGCTTGCCTGTCTGCTGACACTGGCGGCTCTGGCCGGAAATGTATCATGGTGTGTACAGGCGGAAGAAAGAAAAACGGTTACAACGGAAAACGGCATTGTATTGACCTATGACGTGTTTACAAACGGAACTGTTGCAATCACAGGAAATACACAGCCGATATCCGGGAAACTGGTAATTCCGCAAAGGGTAGACGGAAAACAGGTGACAAAGGTTTTCGGAATCGGAGAAGAAGATGAACTGACCTATGTGGAATTTCCGGAAGGTGTTACGGGAATTTCCGGCTTCAATGATTGCAGTAAACTGTCCCAGGTGGTGATTCCAAGCAGCGCCGAGTATTTTGGAGAGTTTACATTTCGCAACACACCGTGGTTTTCTGAAAAGCAGGCAGAAAACCCGCTGGTTATTCTGAATACCACATTGTTGGACGGAAGTGCAGTGGCAGGAGATGTCCGCATTCCGGACGGGGTTACAAAAATTAACATGCGCGCATTTGAAAGCGCCAAAAATATGAAAACGGTGTTTATTCCGGAAAGTATAAATAGAATTGGATGGTGTGCCTTTTTGGGGTGTACACTGACGGATGTCTACTACAGCGGTACCCAGGAACAGTGGGATGCAATCGAGATTAACAATAGCGAAGGCTGCAATCAGCTGTTTTGTGACACACCGAGACATCTCCAGAGCGTGATGTTCGGAGATGTCAACGGCAACCAGGGTATTGACATTGATGACGCGTATAATACGCTCCTGGCCTATTCCAAAATCAGCGCCGGCGGTGAATCCGGCCTGACAACAAAGAAATTTTCCGCAGCGGATGTGGATCAGGATGGCGTGATTACCATAACGGATGCTTATTATGTGCTGCGGTATTATGCAGAGCATGCCGCAGGAAATCCCATCACCTGGAAGGAAATGATCGGAAAGGATGCCGTATAGAAGCAGTTTTGGCCTGGATGAGCGCCAAAACCCGAACGAAGCCTTATATTTTTTTGAAAAAGCGGACTTTTTTTGCGGAACCTCTTGATTTTTTTACAATAAGGTGCTATAATAAAGACAATCATGCAGCCAAAGACCGGAACCCCACCGGTCTTTCGTTTATGTAGGAGCCTGTTGTCCCTGAAACAACAGAAAAAACGGCACGGAAAAAGAAGGAGCAGATGCCATGAAAATGAAGAAATTCGGTGGTACCGAACGGCTGGTCTATGATCTGGTAAAGCCGATTGCAGAAGAAAACGGCTATTCGATCTGGGATGTAAGCTTTGAAAAAGAAGGTGCGTACTGGTACCTGCGGGTATTCATTGACCATCCGGACGGAATCGGCATTGAGGATTGTGAGAAAATGACACGCCCGGTCAATGCCGCAGTAGATGCCGCAGACCCCATTTCCCAGGCTTATGTGCTGGAGGTTGGCTCTGCCGGTCTGGAACGGGAACTGAATCAGCCCCAGCATTTTACAGATTCCATCGGAATGGATGTGCGTGCCAGAGCGATTCGCCCGATAAATGGTGAAAAAGAGTGGATCGGCGTATTGCAGGATTTCGATGAAACCGGCATCACGCTGCTTCCGGATGGGGCAGAGGAGCCTGTGACACTGGCTCTGGAAGATCTTTCTTATGTACGGCGCTATGTGGCTGTGGAATTTTAATCAACGGAGGTTACAATAAGAGATGGACAATAGTTTTTTTGAAGCGCTTTCAACTCTTGGCAGTGAAGCAAATGTAGACACCGATCTGCTGGTGGAAAAGGTGAAATCAGCAATGCTGAAGGCAGCCAGAAAGGCATATCCGGACAGCGAGGAAAATATTCGGGTGGAAATCGATCCAACAACCAAGACATTTGAAATGTATCTGATGCAGACAGTTGTGGATGATGAGCCGATTGATGAAAATGAAGTGAATATTGATGTGGCAAAGACCATTGATCCCAACGCCTATGTAGGCGGCACTGTGCCGAAGCGCCTGGATATTGCAAAATTCGGCCGCGCAGCTGCACAGTCTGCCAAGCAGTCCATTAAGGGCGACCTCCGGGAAATTAACCGGGAACGGATTCTGGGCGAATTTCAGGATCTGGAAAATGACTGCATCACCTGTCAGGTATCTCAGGTAGAACCGGGCGGTACTGCAACATTGCTGTACAACAAGACAGAACTCTATCTGTTTCGCAATGAGCAGATTCCGGGTGAAGTGCTGAAGGAAGGCCAGATGGTAAAGGTATACATTACTACCATCGCCAACAAGCAGAAAAAGCCGATCATTAAGATTTCCCGTGTCCGCAAGGAACTGGTAAAGCGCCTGTTTGAACTGGAAATCCCGGAAATTTATGACGGAACGGTAGAGATCAAGGCGATTTCCAGAGAGGCCGGCTCCCGGACGAAGGTTGCTGTTTGGTCAAAGGATCCCAATGTAGATGCCATCGGTGCCTGCATCGGCCCGAAGCGTGCCCGGATTTCTGCCATTGTTTCTGAACTCAACGGAGAAAAAATCGATATCATTCCCTACAGCGAAAAGCCGGAGGAATTTATTGCAAAGGCACTGGCACCGGCCACCGTTCTCAGCGTTACCATTCTCAGCGAGGAAGACCGCACCTGTACGATTGTTGTCCCGAACAACCAGCTTTCTCTGGCAATCGGCAACAAGGGACAGAATGCAAAACTGGCTGCAAAGCTGACCGGGTATAAGATTGACATCAAGCCGGAGTTTGATGTTCTGCATACCACAGAGGAGCCGAAGGAAGAAGAACAGCCCGCAGCACAGCCGGCAGAAATTGTGACAGAAAATCCGGAAACTGCGGAGGCGAATGACGTTGAAGACTAAAAAGATACCCATGCGGCTGTGTATCGGCTGCGGAGAAATGAAGCCGAAAAAAGATCTGATCCGGGTGCTGAAAGATGCAGAGGGAACCATTCAGCTGGACTTTACAGGAAAAAAATCCGGACGGGGTGCATACTTATGTAAGAGTATGGAATGCTTTGCCGCAGCGCAGAAGGGGCACCGGCTGGAACGCTCGTTCGGCTGCCGTGTCTCAGAAGAGATTTATGAGGAGATGAAACATGCCTTACAAACAGAGCTTGCGGGGACTGCTGACCATTTGTCGTAAGGCCGGGAAACTGGCCATGGGTCTGGAACCGGCAAAGGATGCATTGTATCGGGGCACTGCCGCCGGGCTGCTGGTCTGCTCGGACGCTGCCCCCCGTACCCGGAAAGAAGCGGTGTTTTTCAGCGGCCAGGCGCAGGTGCTGTGTCTTGTAGTGCCGTTTACAAAACTGGAAATGGGACAGACAATCGGCCGGGCTTCCGGGGTCTTAGCAGTCTGCGATGACGGATTCTTTCAGAAGATGGTTCAGATGGCCAGAGAAGAGGATGCTGCATCTATTCTGGAGCCAGACACAGAGGCAATCTGAAAACAGAACAGAACCTGATATTTGCCAGGCAGCTGCAGGGCAGAACAGGTTTACAATATCCTGCACCGGATGGCGTGCAGAAAAAGAGGAACAGCCGTGCTGAAAAAAGCTTTGGCTGTGCACACAGGATAGTGCCGATGCGGAGACAACTGCGCTCCGGAATGTATCGGCCTGGGACACAAGAAGAGGAGGATTTTCGCCTATGACGAAGAAATTGAAGCTGAGCGATCTCGCACGGGATTTGCATATTTCCACACAGGAACTGGTTGGATTTTATGAACAGCGGGATGCCAATGGTATCAAGAAGAAGGGTGTAACCGGACTGACACCGGAAGAAATCAATCTTGCGCTGGAGCATTATTCTCAGAAGACACAGGTAGAGAATTTCGAAGGCTACTTTGCAAGCAAAAATACCCCGAAGCCGGCTGAAAAGAAACCGACAGAGAAAAAGCCGGCCGAAAAGAAAAACAGCGAAAAGAAACCGGCAGAGAAGAAAACTGCGGATAAGAAGCCGCAGGCTGAGAAAAAGCAGCCGGCACCGAAGAATGTGGAAAAAAAGTCTGCGTCGAAGCCTGCTGAAGCTGCATCGCAGCAGAAGGCAGCCGCTGCGCCGGCTCCGGAAAAACCGGCCGCACAGAAGCAGCAGCCGGCACAAAATGCCGCTGCCGCACCGAAGAAGGACCACAACAAGAAACAAAAGCCTGCTGCAAAGGCGCAGAAGCACGGCGAACGGCTCCATGTAGAAGTGGAAATGGCAGACAATGTTTCTACGGAAAAGCGCCGTACCGTTGATACCAGAGGCTCCTATGTAGATCTGGATAAGTACAATCAGCGCTATGAGCAGATTGCACCGGCCAATAAGTACAACAGCGACAAGTATTCTACCAAGAAGCAGAAGATCAACCAGAAGTCTGCACAGCGGAACAAGCAGAAATACTCCAACAAACGGGAAACCGAACAGGATAAGCTGCGCCGTCTGGAACTGGAACGTGCCAGAAAGCAGCAGCTGCGTGTCCGCATTCCGGACAGCATCTCTGTGGGTGAGTTGGCAAGCCGTCTGAAGGTAACTGCAACAGAAGTAATCAAAAAGCTGATGATGCTGGGCGTTATGGCAACCATCAATGAGGAAATCGACTTCGACACCGCATCTCTGGTGGCAGAGGAACTGGGCGCAAAGGTAGAACACGAGGTAATCGTGACAATCGAAGAGCGTCTGATTGATGAGGATGACGAAGCCGAGGATAATCAGGAACGCTGCCCGATCGTAGTGGTTATGGGTCACGTTGACCACGGTAAGACCTCTATCCTGGACAGAATCCGGAATGCCCATGTTACAGCCGGAGAAGCCGGCGGTATTACCCAGCATATCGGTGCATATCAGGTGCAGTATGAAGGAAAGGATATCACCTTCCTGGATACACCGGGGCACGAGGCCTTCACTGCAATGCGTGCCCGCGGCGCCAACATCACCGATATTGCGATTCTGGTTGTTGCCGCCGATGACGGTATCATGCCGCAGACAGTTGAGTCCATCAACCATGCAAAGGCAGCCGGCATCACCGTAATTGTTGCAATCAACAAGATGGATAAGGAAGGCGCAAATCCGGATCGTGTCAAGGAAGAACTTACAAAGTACGGCATGGTCTGCGAAGAATGGGGCGGCGATGTCATTTGCGTACCGGTTTCTGCAAAGACCGGTGAAGGCATTGACGAATTGCTGGAAAACATTCTCCTGGTAGCAGAAACCAGCGAACTCAAGGCAAATCCGGATCGCCGTGCAAAGGGTACTGTTGTAGAAGCCCGTCTGGATAAGGGCCGCGGCCCGATTGCCACCCTGCTGGTACAGAATGGTACACTCCATACCGGTGATGTGATTATCGCAGGTACTGCGGTCGGCCGCGTCCGCGTTATGACCAACGACAAGGGTGTTGCAGTAGAGACTGCCGGCCCGTCTGTACCGGTAGAGATCACCGGTCTGGCAGAAGTGCCGGAGGCAGGCGATACGTTCAACGCAGTAGAAGACGAGCGTCTGGCAAGAGAACTGGTAGAACAGCGGAAGCACGAAGCAAAGCAGGCCAAGTTCAACGAATACCAGAAGGTAACACTGGATAATCTGTTCAGCCAGATTGAGCAGGGCGAGATGAAGGAGCTGTCTCTGATCGTAAAGGCAGACGTACAGGGCTCTGTAGAAGCCGTTACCCAGTCCCTGGAAAAGCTCTCCAACGAGGAAGTCCGCGTTCGCGTGATTCACGGCGGTGTCGGCGGCATCAAGGAAAGCGATGTAATGCTGGCAAGCGCATCCAACGCCATCATTATCGGATTTAATGTGCGTCCGGATCAGACCGCAGAAGAAATTGCGGCACGGGATAAGGTAGATATCCGCACCTATCGCGTCATCTATGATGCTATCGAGGAAATTGAAACTGCAATGAAGGGCATGCTGGCACCGAAGTTCCGTGAGGTTGTCATGGGACGGATTGAAGTGCGCCAGGTATACAAGATTTCTAACGTGGGTGCTGTTGCCGGTGCCTATGTCCTGAACGGCAAGGTTACCAGACAGTGCCAGATTCGGGTTGTCCGGGACGGCATTGTCATTGCAGAAGATAAGATGTCCAGCCTGAAGCGGTTTAAGGACGACGTGAAGGAAGTCGGCGAAAGCTATGAGTGCGGTATCACACTGGAAAAATTCCGCGACTTCAAGGAAGGCGACATCTTCGAAGCATTTATTATGGAAGAATACCGGGATTGATTGAGGGAATTCTATGAAGGGAATGAGGATTGTTGCAGGAACATTGGCTGCGGCATGCCTGCTGGGATTGTGCAGCTGTGACGGGACGGATTCTGCTTCGGTTTCCAAATCCGGAAAAAAATCGGAGAAGAAATCCGAAAATGCAGAGGTCTTTAACACAGATGCAGACACAGAAGCCGCATATATTAGTGTTTTTGCAAGGTTATTTGGAATTGAAGGCGATTCGGTATATGAAGATCGGGAGGCAGCCTGCCGGGAACAATTAAAAACCCCTTTTGATGTAACCACTGCGGCGCGCTTTCAAACGCTGTATCTGAATAATGAAAAGTTCGACTATTATTATTTGGAAAGCACATCATATCCGAGATATGTCATGTCAGGAACTGTTTCTAAAGATCAAGAAGGTGCATTGGCATTTTCTTACCAGGAAATCCGAAAATACAGGAAAGAAGACGGTACTTTAGAGAAGATTATTCACTATCCGGAAGAAACAGAGCAGGAATATTCCCGCAGCAATTTGACGATGTATGATCAATTAAAAACTGGCTCAGAAACACAGACACTCTATGTCGTGAATGCATTCAACTGTGCACAGGATAAGCATGCATATCTGCGAAATGCGTATTTGTGGGATGCACAGGATCAAAAATTTCGTATATTTTCAATCCATGGAGGTTTCCTTTCGGTTTTATCCAAAGGAGACTATCTGGTGGCACCGCAGAAAGGGTATACGCTTTCTACAGAAACCGCAGGGGAGTCCTTTTCCCTGCATTTCTCCGATGCGGAACTGTACGAAAATGAGGAGAATATTTCATATACCATCACATTTGATGGGGATAATACCTGGGAGTCTGATTATCGGGACGGCTATTCTGGAAAATGGGAACTGCTGGATGAAAATTTGCTTTACCTGTATCCACCGGAAAATGTAGAAGATTACACGTATACGCCAAAAGATGCATCTATTTTCTACCTGGACTTTGCAGAAGACACTGTATATACGCCATTGTTTGTAAAATCAGAAACCATGCTGCCAGTTGTGCAGCAAATGAAGCTGGAAGATGAGGTGGAATAAACCAATATGGCAAGCTATAAAACCAATCGGACAGAAGAAGACATTCTCCGGGAAATGACAGCAATTCTGCGGGAACTGAAAGACCCCAGAATTGACCCGATGCTCACCGTGGTTCGGGCAGAGCTGTCACGGGATTTGTCCAACTGTAAGATTTTTGTTTCCAGCCTGTCCGGACAGGAGACGGCAAAGCGTTCCTGTCAGGGTCTGGACAGTGCTTCCGGCTATATCCGCCGGGAGCTGTTCCATCGGCTGAAAATCCGGAAATGCCCGGCACTGCATTTTGTCGCAGATGATTCTATTGCGCATAGTGCAGCAATCAATGAAAAATTGCAGCAGATGCACCCGGTAACAGAAGCGCCGGAATCGTCTGTGGAAGAAGAGGAGTGATGCAGGTGCAGCAGTGGAATCTGAAAGAAACTGCCCAATGGCTGAAACAATGTGAAGATGCCTATATTCTGATTCATCAAAGCCCGGACGGAGACTGTGTAGGAGCCGGCTATGCCCTGGCGGAAATGCTGCATCAGATGGGAAAACGCGCCAGCGTGCACTGCAATGATCCGATTCCGAAGCGGTATCAGTTCATGCTGCCGCAAACGCAGGAACCGGAAGAATCCTTTGCACCCAAGTGCATCATTGCGGTAGACGTAGCAGATCCGAAGCTGCTGGGAAGCAGCATACAGGCACAATTCGGGGAAAAGGTGGATCTCAGTATCGATCACCATATCTCCAACGTGGTCTATTCTCAGTACCGTCTGTTGAATGGTGCAGCATCTGCAACCTGTGAGATTTTATATGCACTGGCACAGTATCTGCCGGTGACCATTACGGATTTCATGGCCACTTGTCTCTACACCGGAATCGCAACGGATACGGGCTGCTTCCAGTATGACAATGTGAGCGCAGAAACGCACCGTACAGTTGCAGCACTGATGGATCTCTGTCCGGATGTGCGGTATTCGCAGATTAACCGGCGGATGTTTGCCGTCAAGAGTTTCGGCAGACTCCAGTTGGAACAGCTGCTCATTGATCACATGGAGCAGTATCTGGGCGGAAAGTGCATCCTGATTTGCGTTACACAGGAATTTTTGCGGAAATTCCAGGTGGATGAGGCAGAACTGGAAGGTATTGCCGGCCTGCCCCTTCAGGTAGAAGGCGCAGAGGTGGGCATTACCATGAAAGAGAAGGAATCGGGAAAATTCCGGGTTTCTATGCGCTCTGCAGATCGCGTAAATGTTTCTGCCATTTGTCAGACGCTGGGCGGCGGCGGCCATGTGAAGGCAGCCGGCTGTCTGGTGACCGGGACAGCGGCGGAAGCACGCCAAAAATTGCTGAAAGCAGTTTCGGAGGGATTGGAACAGGTATGAGCGCAGATACAACATTACAGGGCGTACTTTGTATGAATAAGCCGGCTGAGTTCACTTCTTTTGATGTGATCGGAAAGCTGCGGGGCATTCTGCATATGCGCCGCCTGGGACACACCGGCACGCTGGATCCTATGGCAACCGGTGTCCTGCCGGTGCTGGTGGGGCGTGCCACCAGAGCATGCGATATTTTGCCGGATCAGGATAAATCCTACCGCGCCTCTGTGCAATTCGGGTGGGAAACCGACACCGAAGATGTGTGGGGAACCCGGACAGCGGTTTATTCGGATATGCATGTGACAAAGGAAAAGCTGGAAAAGGCGTTGTTGCAGTTTCAGGGTACCATCCGGCAGGTGCCGCCCATGTATTCAGCCGTTTCCGTAGAAGGAAAGCGTCTGTATGATCTGGCGCGGAAGGGAATTGTGGTGGAACGCCCGACCCGGACTGTGGTAGTGCATTCCATTACCCTGGAAGAGTGGGATGAAAAAGCGCAAACCGCTGTGCTTCAGGTTTCCTGCGGAAAGGGAACCTATATCCGGACACTGCTGTCGGATCTGGGAAAGGTGTTGGGCGGCGGTGCTGTCATGACAGCACTCTGCCGGACAAAGGCCAGCGGCTTTACCTTGGAACAGAGCTATACCTTTGAAGATGTAATCCAGTTTTGCCGGGAAGGCAGCCTGGAGCAGCATCTGATCCCCACTGATCAGCTGTTCCACTCGCTCCCGAAGCTGGTGCTGTCAGAAAAACTGACCGGATTGTACCGGAACGGCGTAAAGCTTTCCCTACAGCAGCTGAGTGATCTGGTGCCCCATGCAGAAACGTATCGGGTATATGGATTTGATCAGAGCTTTTTGGGGACTGCCTGCGTGGATGAAGACGAGCAGGTGCTCCGGATCTGGAAAAATTTCAAATAGAAAGGCGGAATGCGGATGACAGTACTGCATTTGAAGGAAGCATCGGTTCCGCAGAAAAGTGCTGTAGCGCTGGGATTTTTTGACGGCGTACACCTGGGGCACCGGGCAGTGCTGCAAGCGGCAGCAGAATGTGCCGAAAGGCAGCATCTCCGTGCCTGTGCCTTTACATTTGCGGCAGATTCTGTGCCGGTTAAGCAAGGTACACCGCTGCGCTACCTCTATACAGATACCCATAAATTTGCATTGCTGGAGGCGTGCGGTATGGAGGCTGTATTCTGTCCGCCGTTTCCGTCTCTCTGTCAGCTGGACGGCGCGGCATTTTGCAGGATAGTTCTGCAGAACTTGTTCGGGGCAGAAGAGGTGTTCTGCGGCAGCGATTTCCGGTTTGGCGCAAAGGCGGCCTGGGGCATTGACGCACTGCGCGAATTTGGCGCCGAAATGGGATTTGCGGTGCATCAGATCGATCCGGTGCTGTGCGGCAGGGAAAAAATATCCTCTACAGAAATCCGCAGTGCCATGCAGGACGGCATGCCGGAACAGGCGGCGGCGCTGCTGGGCATGCCCTATCAGGTGTGGGGACGCGTTACTCACGGCCAGGCACTGGGCAGAACCCATGCTGTTCCTACCATCAATATGCCGTTTGCTGAGGGGCAGCTGGTTCCGCGGTACGGCGTGTATGTGTCCAGAACGCATACGCCTCAGGGGGTGTATGATTCTGTGACGGATGTGGGACGAAAACCGACTGTCGGAGACGATCATGCACCGGCGGCAGAGACATTTCTGCTGGATTTTTCCGGGGATTTGTATGACCAGCCCTGTCAGGTGGACTTGCTCCACTTCCTGCGGGAGGAACGAAAGTTCCCGGATGTGACACAGCTGTATCAGCAAATCGCGCGGGATCAGGAGAATTGCCGGAACTGGCTGAAAACCCATCCTACCGCTTTGTAAAACAATTGATACCAAAAAGCGCACAGACAGCGCAGATGCTTGGCTGTGCGAGAATAGATCTGCACGGGAGAACAATATCCTGTGCAGAAAAACGTGAAAGGAAGTAACTAGAATCATGGAAAAACGAGTAAGAACCAGATTCGCACCCAGCCCGACCGGCTATATGCATATCGGAAATCTGCGGACTGCGCTGTATGCCTATCTGATTGCAAAGAAGAAGGACGGCGATTTTATTCTGCGAATCGAGGATACTGACCAGGAACGCTATGTAGAAGGTGCTGTAGATGTCATCTATGATACCCTGCGTGTTGCCGGCCTGAACTGGGACGAAGGCCCGGATATCGGCGGCCCGGTTGGCCCGTATGTGCAGTCTGAGCGGATGGGAATGTTCAAATCCTATGCGGAAGAACTGGTGAAAACCGGTCATGCCTACTACTGCTTCTGTGACAAGGAGCGCCTGGAGGAAGTGCGGAAGATTCAGGAGGCCTCTCATATTGCACCGATGTATGACCGTCACTGCCGGAATCTCTCTCCGGAAGAAATACAGGAAAAGCTGGATGCCGGCATTCCTTATGTCATCCGGCAGAAGATGCCTCTGGACGGCACCACAACATTCCATGATGATATTTACGGCGATGTTACAGTAGAAAACAGCACGCTGGATGATCAGATTCTGATTAAAACAGACGGAATGCCTACCTATAACTTTGCCAACGTAGTTGATGATCACCTTATGGGAATCAGCCACGTGGTACGAGGCAATGAGTATCTGTCCTCTGCTCCGAAGTACAACCTGCTGTATGAGGCATTCGGCTGGGATGTGCCGGAATATGTGCACTGCGCACCGGTTATGAAGGACAAGACACACAAGCTGTCAAAGCGAAACGGCGATGCTTCCTTCCAGGATCTGATGAAGAAGGGCTATCTGCCGGAAGCGGTTATCAATTTTATCGCACTGCTGGGCTGGGCACCGTCCGGCCAGTACAATGAGCAGGAAATCTTCTCTCTGGATGAACTGAAGCAGGCCTTTGAGATCAGCGGCATCAGCAAGTCGCCGGCAATCTTCGATGACAAAAAGCTTCGCGCAATCAACGGCGCCTATGTCCACAAGATGGATCCGGCCGATTTTGTAAAGGCAGCAGAGCCGTACATCCGTCAGACTGTGACACGGACAGACATTGATCTGCCTCTGCTGTGCAGCGTGCTCCAGAACCGGACAGAAGTCTTTTCCGACATTCCGGAGCAGGTAGACTTTATTGATGCACTGCCGGAATATGATCTGGAAATGTATCGGCACAAAAAGATGAAGACAACACCGGAGACTGCACTGGAAGCATTGCAGGCGGCACTGCCGGTGCTGGAAGGTGTGGAAACATGGGATGCAGAGCATATCCATGAGGCACTGTTTGCAAAAATTGCAGAACTGGGCGTGAAAAACGGCTGGATGCTCTGGCCGGTTCGAACTGCTGTTTCCGGAAAGCAGTTTACTCCCGGCGGCGGCGTAGAACTCTGCGCAATTTTGGGCAAGGAAGATACGCTCAGCCGGATGCATACCGCGATTGAACGTCTGTCTGCCGCAGCACAGTGACACAGCTGGCTGGACTGTACGTTTCCGGCAGTATTTGCAGCGATTAGCAGGACTCCGGAAATTTGCAGATGATCTTTCGTGTGCTTATCACGCGGTTATCACAAAGAATTGATAAAATGATTCTTGTATCTATGTGTACTGTGTATGTACAAACAGAAGGAGGCAATCACAAGGATGATTGAAGTCAAACATCTGACCAAACATTACGGCGATAAAGTGGCCGTAAATGACATCAGTTTTACGGTGGAAGATGGAGAAATCCTGGGACTTCTGGGGCCGAACGGCGCCGGAAAATCCACTACGATGAATATGCTGACCGGCTATATCAGTTCCACCTCCGGGCAGGCGCTGATCAACGGCGTGGATATTCTGGAGGATCCCATCCGGGCAAAGGCACAGATCGGCTATCTGCCGGAGCTGCCGCCCCTCTACCTGGATATGACTGTCATGGGATATCTGAATTTTGTCTATGATCTGAAAAAATGCAAGCTGCCCAGACGGTCACACCTGAAGGATGTCTGCAATCTCTGCAAGATCAATGATGTTTCCGGACGGATTATCAAGCATCTGTCCAAAGGATACCGCCAGCGTGTAGGTTTGGCGCAGGCGCTAATTGGAAATCCGCCGATTCTGATTCTGGACGAGCCGACTGTCGGTCTCGACCCGAAGCAGATTATTGAAATCCGTACCTTGGTGAAAAAGCTGGGAAAGCGGCACACCGTAATCCTTTCTTCCCACATTCTGACAGAGGTACAGGCCGTCTGTGACCGTGTTGTCATTATCAACCACGGACAGATTGCCGCAGATGATACGACAGACAACCTGTCAAAATCAGTTTCCGCTTCCAACAAAATCAATGTGCGCATCAGCGGAACAAAAGCCGAAGTGCTCCAGGCAATCCGTGCAATTTCCGGCGTGGAAAAAGTTCATGCAGATATGGAACGGGAGCCGGGCATCTTTGAATATGAAATCGAAGCGAAGCACAATGCGGACATTCGTCCGGATCTGAACCAGATGGTGCAGGAACACGGCTGGGGCATCTACAAGATGGATCTGGGCGAAATGACACTGGAAGATGTCTTCCTGAAGATTACAATGGGCGAGGGCGTAAAGCTTTCTTCTGCAAAGAAAGCGTCGGAGCAGCCGGCAGATGCAAAGCCGGAGAAAGCTGTGGCAGAAACAGAAACGTCTGAAAATCAAGAAACCGCAGCCGTGCGGGAAGAATCTACAGAAGGAGGCGAGGACTGATGGGCGCAATTTATCGACGTGAAATGGGAGCCTTCTTTACTTCCAGCATTGCGTATGTATTCCTGGCAGTATTTTATCTGGCAGCCGGCTATTTCTTCTTTGCCTCTTCTCTGGCATCTGCAACGACGGATATGTCCGGTGTTTTCACCAGTCTGTTTTTGATTGTTGTTATTTTGATTCCGGTTTTGACCATGCGTCTGTTCAGTGAAGAAAAAAAGCAGAAAACAGAGCAGGGACTTCTGACCGCGCCGGTTTCTATCGGCGGAATTGTTCTGGGAAAATACTTTGCCGCACTGACCATGTACACCTTCGGCATTGTCATCCTGTTTTTGTATGCACTGATCCTGAGCTTTTTCGGTGCTGTGGCATGGGGCATTGTCGTATCTAATGTACTGGCACTGTTTCTGCTGGGCGCTGCATTTATTGCAGTGACACTGTTCATCTCTTCCCTGACGGAAAATCAGGTGGTTGCAGCCGTGCTGGGAATCATTGCACTGTTTGTATTGTACATGCTGGACGTGCTGGCACAGTTTGCAGAAAAGCTGCCGGTTATCCCGACGGTTTTGAATGCACTTTCTTTCTATACCCGGTATTATGATTTCACAGTGGGACTGTTTGATCCGGCCAGTGTCCTGTTTTACATCAGTACGGCCGTAATCTTTAATTTCTTTACGGTTCGTGTATTTGAAAAACGGCGCTGGAGCTGAGAGGAGGACAGAAACCATGCAAGATCAGGAAAAGAAGAAAAAGAAGGCAGATGTGTCTGCACCCATGTCCGAAGAAAAGCGGCAGAACAAGCTGAAACGGCGGAAGAAGCTGAAATACGGCGGTTTGGCTACTGCTGTAACAGTGATTTTTGTGGCAGCCGTTGTGCTGGTGAATGTAATCGTTGCACAGCTGGGAAAGCGTTTTCCGGATGCTGTTTTGGACTTGACCACTTCGAATGTCTATGCAATCAGTGATGAAACGCTGGATTACATCAAGAATCTGGATCAGGATGTCACCATTGCAGTTGCAGCAGAGGAAAGTAACTTTAAGACAGACAAGTACAACAAGATGATCTCGGAAACCATCTCCAAGTATCAGGGTTATTCCGATCACATCTCTGTAAAGTATTTTGATACCACAAAGGATCCAGATGTTCTGGCAGAATATCAGGATTTGTACGGCAGCACAATTAACTCCGGACAGATCATTGTCACCAGCGGCAAGCGGATTAAGGTATATGATTCCTTTAGCGATATGTTTGATGTAGATCAGCAGGCGTATCAGTATTATCAGTACTATGGATATGGTTCTCTTGCAGACTGCATCACCGGCTTCAAGGGCGAGCAGACACTGACATCCGCTATTATGAATGTAACGGATTCCAACCCGAAGACTGTTGCTATGATTGCTACTTCAAACGGCGGCTCCATTTATGCGCAGACACAGGCCAACTATGGCGCCTATACCTCTGCAAAGGCACTGCTGGAGGACAACGGCTATGATGTCAAGGAAATCGACATCATGACAGATGAACTGGATCCGGCAACCTATGATATTGTTCTGCTTCCGGCTCCGTCCAGTGACTTTACCACAGATGCAGTGACAAAGCTGACCAATTTCCTGTATAATGACGGAAATCTGGGCAAGCAGCTGATTTACATTGCAGACTACAGCCAGAGCGCAACCCCGAATCTGGATGCCTTTCTGAAGGAATGGAACATTCAGATAGACCGGAGCGTCATCCAGGATGACGGCAGCAACAGTCAGACGGCATCTACCGTTTTGGGTAGCGCTACCTTCCCGGTAGTATCTGCGCCCAGCGCAAGCAGCACAGACAGTACGGACGGCAGTTCCTCAAAGGAAACCTATGACGGTAATCTGGCAAATCCCAGCCTGCCGATCATTGCACCGATGGCACGGCCGATGGATGAACTGACTGCCAATAACGGCCGTACAGTAACACCGCTGCTGACTGCTTCCGATAACTCTTATCGTTATCCGCTGGCAACGCCTTCTGCAAACAGCGAAAAGAGCACAGACAGCACACAGGGAACAACAGATGCTGCTGCGACAACAACAGCAGAAGCTGTGGAAGAAACTACTGCAACTACCACAAAATTTGATACCAGCACAGCAGAGCGCAGCTCCAATATGGTAATGGCATTGTGCCGAGATCAGCAGTCCACTGGCAGCGAACTGATTGAAAGTGATGTTATTGTGATGGGTTCCATGACACTGCTGGACTATTATCTGGTACAGGATGCATCTTATAACAATGCGGAATACTTCATCGGCCTGCTGAATACCGTTTGCGGCAAGGATGGCAGCATTGTAATTGCAGCAAAGGATCTGACAAAGACCTCAATTTCTGCAACAGAAACGCAGCTGAAAACCATTCGCACTATTGTTGTGATTATCATTCCGCTGATTGTGGTTGCAGCCGGCATCATTGTGGCTGTCCGCAGACGATATCGCTAATCGAAAGGAAGAATACAGATGCGCAAAAAAGCTCTGGGAATTATTGCTGGTGTTGTGCTGGTTGCAGCACTGGGGGCCGCTGCCTTTTTTCTCCTGAAAAATCAACCGGAGGATTCTTCAGCAGATGCATCCTCTTCTGAAGAAAGCAGCGCAGTGACAGAGACGCTGACCAGTCAGGAACCGAAGGATGTCACCTCGATCGACATTACCAACCCGACTGGCAGTTTTGAAATTGTTCGAACCCAGGAGGCAACGGACACAGATGATGCGGTGTATGCCCTGTCTGGCTATGAAGATCTGCCGGTAGATACCAAGATCAATACACTGGCCAACAACACAGCGTCACTGAGTACCACCGGCCTGGTGGAGGAAAACAGCTCAGATTTGAAAAAATTCGGACTGGATGATGCAGAGGCAACTGCGGTAACACTGCACTTTGCAGACGGCAGCAGCTATGCCTTCCGGGTCGGCAATGCGGTTTCCGGTACGGAAAACACTTACCTTGCACCGGCTGACTCCGATACGGTATATACCGTAAAAACCTCTCTGGTTTCCAACTTTAAGAATACTGCAGACAGCTTTTTATCGCTGACCATGCTGGAAAAGCCCAGTGATGATGACATGCCGATTATCAATACCTTTACGCTGGAGCGGAAGGATATGGATTATGTTATGGAGCTGGATTATTCCAAGGATGCGGAAAAAGATGAAAAAATGGGCGGCACCTCTGCAAGCCATGAAATGGTTTCTCCGATTCCGGCGTACCTGAGTGTGGATCGTTCCACACCGGTTATCACAGGTGTGTTTGGTCTGAAGGCCGTCTCCATTGCAGTAAAGCATCCCACGGATGCGGATATGGAAGCAGACGGCTTGACAGATCCGTTCGGCACAGCGACGATGGCATGTGATGACGGAAACACCTATGTACTGAAATTCGGCACGCAGTTCAAGGAAAAGGATGAAGAAACCGGAACAGAATCTGCATATTATTATGCATACCTGGACGGTGTCAATGCAATTTATAAGGTTGCAGCATCCGATATGGTATGGGCAACCGTGACACCCACGGATATCACCTCAAAGCTGGTATTCGGCACTTATGTCTGGGATGTTAAGACTTTGAATGTAACTGTAGATGGCGGAAAGAGCTTCCAGTTCCAGGTGGAGGGCAGCGACAAGGACAGCGCCAAGGTGACACTGAATGGTTCTGCTACAGATTCTGAACGGTATCGTACCTTCTATTCATTCTTGCTGAATACCACAGCGGAAACGGTTGATCTGTCAGAAAAGCCGGAAGGCGATCCCATTGCAGAAATTCAGCTGGAAACACAGGACGGCACATTCAGCCGCGACCTTGCGTTTTACGCAATCGATGATTTCACATGCCTGATTACAGTAGACGGCCAGTCGGCATATACCTGCCGGAAATCATTCCTGGATGTGCTGCGCAAGAATATGGATATTTATGACACAGACCAAGAATTCACTACAAACTGGAGCTAAGTCTGGAAAAGGAAATTCAGATTGCAGCTCTGCCGAAGAAAGGAAGAAGTATCGATGAATCAGGAATTTTTTATGTATCGAGAATACCCCTTAGTAAGAAGCGGCAATCAGATTTACTATGGCTATATGTCTGATCCGTATGTAGTTATGATGCAGATTCAGCATCAGCAAAAAAACGAAGAAGGCCTGATGGTTGCCGATAAAATCAAGGTATACCAGATTGCAACCAATGAACCGGATCCGGTGAAGGCGATTGTGAAAACTTCTGACCGCCCGAACCTTTATGAAGCAGTGGATCTGGCACATGTATGGCTGAAACGTGCAGAAAAGGACACATCTGCACAATAAGCGTCCGGCGCTGCTGCGAAAATTGCGGTGCATTTGCCGGACTTGAAACAGAACCTGTCAGGTATGGAGGGGATTCTTCCGTGCCCGGCAGGTTCTTTTTTGTAAAAATGGAATCTGTTCGGAAAAAATCTCTTGACAGAAAGTACCGCTATCCGATATAATAGTAGGCATGTAAAAAGTGCATGGCAATTCTGGCAGAGCCGTCATGCAGAAATGACTGCGAAAAAAGGAGCACAAAATCAAATGGAAAATGTTTATCGGATTCATATGGGAAAGGCACGTTGTGCTGTCGATCTGGGAGACGGCAGCGAACGGGGCGAATATGTGAATCAGGATTATATTTTGGGAAAACTGGGACGGCCGCACCGGAGCATCAGTTTGATGTACTGCTATTATCCGCTGGATGAAGGCTGGCCGGGTCGTGCCAGTGTCGTACACGCAAGCCCGGATATCAGCTTTGCGTGGGATTTCCCTTACGATGACTACTTTACCTATAAAGGCGGCCTGGGCGGCAATACAGACGGCGAGCCTTTTCAGTACATGCGGGAAATCCGGCAGCATGGTCAGGATGTATCCCTGACGCTGACTATCGATCCTCATGTGACAGATGAGCACCTCATTGCTATTGCAAATGATCTGCGACCCTTCGGACGGGTATTTCTCCGCATCAATCATGAAGCAACCGGAAACTGGTTCTCCTTCAACAAGCGCTGCACATATCAGGAAGTGGCAGACTTCTTTGTACGCGCCAGTCGTGTAATCAAGGAGCATGCCCCGAATGTGCAGACTATTATCTGCATTGGCGGAATTGAAGATCTGTCCAAGGAGGAGATGGAAAAGGAAGCAGAGTTTGCCCAGACCATTCCGGCAGCAGATATCTGGTCGGTGGACAAGTATATGGCACTGCACTGGGGCTGGCCGTATGATGTGGCGGAACACGGCGGTGATACCCACAGCCGTGGTACAGTTGCAGATACCTATGAAAAGACCAAGCGCAGCTTTGAGCGGTTCTGTTATCTCAACGGCGGCACTCCGAAGCCTATGACAATGGCGGAATTCAATGCAGACGGCGATGTGACCGGCCCTTATGAACAGGCAGATATGGTACGGGAATTCTGCGACAAGCTGGAACAGGAACAGGCAGATTGGTTCAGCGCTTTTACCTTCTATCAGTTCCGGGATCGGGGACGGCTGGGTCTGGAAATTGAAGATCCCAACAACAGTGAAGTGGGAATTGCACAGCCGGTACTGGATACCTATAAAGAGATCATTCACCGGGATTGGTTCCGGCCGCAGATGGAAAAGCAGGAAGGCGAGGTACAGCTGCCGGTTATACTGCGCTGGACAAACTCCGAGGATGCCGAGGGACTGGCAATGCCTCTGCACTTTGAAAAGAATCCCACCTTCTGTGAAGCGGTATTCGAAAAGGACAGCAATCTGATGCTGGAACTGAACGGAAGATGGTTCTATAAGGCACCGGGCACCAAAACAGTGGACATGATGGCAGCATTTTTCGAAAAGCCGCTGGATGGCCCGGCAGACATGACGCTGAAAATCTTTGCACCGCCGACAACCGGTGAGAATGACCTGTCGGCAGAGGACGGGCTGTTCCACTGCGATACTGTTCTGCACGAATTGCCGAAGGTACGGATTCGTTTTGCTCCAGTAGAAGCATAACAAGTCGGTGCAAAAAAGATGGCTCCTGTTTGATAAAAATTTAATCTTGACAAATTCTTGGTTATCATGTATAATTTTAAATGACGATATTTCATTTAGACTGGCAAAAATGATGCCGGAGAATAGGAGCATGGATTATGGGATTGTTTGATAAGGTAAATCAGGTCAGCCGGAGCGTGACTGAAAACTCAAAAAGTGCAGCGGAGACCAGCAATCTGAAAAAGAAAATTGCCTATGAAAAGGAGCGGATTCAGGAAGTTCTGACAGAAATCGGAAAGCTGTTCTATGAGAACCAGAACGGCGATCACAAGGCAGAACTGGAACTGTGTGCAGATATCGACGACAGAAGACGCCGGATTGCCAGCATGCAGGGAGATCTGAGTTCTTTGAAGGGCATTCGGATTTGCGGTCAGTGCGGTGCGCGGTTTGACGATAAGTATACATTCGGCTTCTGCGGCAATTGCGGCGCAAAGCTGAATCGCGCAGAATAATCTTTTTTTGAGAAAAGCAGGAAGCAGCACACTCATTTTGGGATGTGCTGTTTTTGTGTCCTGGAATCACGGCTGGATTTGCCGGCCAAAAGAAAGGAATCTTGGATTATGGAAATGGAACTGAGCTTTGACTGGAGCAGTGTGCATGTACCGGCTTCAGAAGTAATCGCGCTGATGCGGAAGCATCGGTCAGAACGGCTGGACATCCTCTTTCACTATGCAGAAGGCCTGTATCGGGTGGGTGTCAATCCAGAGAACGGCCGCGAACCGTTTTACATGGACGATGACAGCTATCCGTCTATGTTTGCATTTTGCAGCTCTGCTTGTATCGAAGGCGGCTTCTTATTACCGGATTTGCAGGCACCGCTGGATATTATTGCAGTCAATGACGGAGATCCTGCGCAGTTCTTTCAGAATGTATGACCGGATGAAGGCGTACTGCTGTGCAGAAGGATTCAAAAAGGAAAGGGAAAAGTCGTGATGGAAGAAAAGAAGAAGAAAAACAAGTGGCTCTCATTTTGGATGGATGGCATGCTGTCTGGTCTGATGATCGGAATCGGCGGCATTGTCAGCC
>UQYK01000004.1 GCA_900545285.1 uncultured Ruminococcus sp. | reverse complement strand
GGATCCGTCACAGTTTGAAACGGTATACCAGGCAGATTTTCTCAACAACATTTATGCTTCCGCATACACCATCACCATTTCTGCCCTGGACACCAAAGGCACTGTCTATACTGAAGAAGGCATTGTGATTGCCGACCCTCATGCCGAAGATGCCATTTCCGGAAAGACACAGTATGTCTATGATCTCACTTTTTCGGATGACGAAGAGAATCCGGTACAGGCAGAGGCAGATGCTGCGCAGTTCACACCGGACGGCGGCGTTGTCCTGAACCGCCATGTGCAGATGCTGTGGAAGCCTCGCCATCCGGGAGATGTCAATTGCGACGGCACAGTATCCATTGCAGATATTGTTCTGCTCCAGAAATATCTTCTTGGTGATGCAGAACTGACAACTGAAGCATTCTATAATGCTGACATCAATCAAGATAATACATTAAACGGCATGGATTTGAGTGCACTTCGTGCAAATATTTGGCTAACGACTATACCTTGTGTCTAAAATTCTTAAATTCCATCAAAACCTAATTTTGACTCACAGAAATATATGCGAAAGCATACAAAAAGCGTCTTGCATGAAAAGCAAGACGCTTTTTTAATTCGACATTTTGCAGATAGCTTATCAAACCTGGCACCGCATATCCAGAAATAATAATAAAAAAATCACGCAATGAAAACACTGCGTGACTTCTGGTTGGGGTGGAAGGATTTGAACCCTCGGAATGATGGAGTCAGAGTCCACTGCCTTACCGCTTGGCTACACCCCAGTGTCTGTATATCCGCCTCACCAGGCGACTTATACAGTATACCACAGTGTCTGAAAAATGTCAAGCATTTTCCGCAAATCCGTATTTTTCAAAGAATCTGTGTTGGATATTTTTCTTTTTTCGGTTATGTTTGCAATTTTATCTTCAATTTCACCTAAGTAAAAAAGAAAAAAGAGCCTGTCAGTTCGACAAGCTCTTTCTGTTATTTCTCTTCTGAAAAATCAGGTATAGGAAACGGTTACCTTTCCGTCTACCGCAGAGATGGCAAGATTATGGATTTCGCCGTTGTGTGCAATGATAAGAGAAGCGATTTTGTCCTCTACCTGCTGGCGAATGACGCGGCGAATATCACGGGCACCGTAGGGCTTACCGTAGGCTTCCTCTGCGATTGCAGCCAATGCCGCATCATCATAGGTCACTGTCATGTTTTTCTCTGCCAGAGGTTCCTTCATTTCATCCAGCATAAGTGCAGTGATTTCCTGGAAGTTCTCCTTGCTGAGATTGCGGAATACTACAACTTCGTCAATCCGGCTGATAAATTCCGGCCGCAGGAATTCCCGCAGTCCCTTCATTGCCTTATCCTTGGAGATCTCCGTATCCGTACGATTGAATCCCACGCCAATGCTCTTGTCTGTGGAACCGGCATTGGAGGTCATGCAGATTACAGTGTTCTCAAAGTTCACCGTTCTGCCCTGTGCATCATCAATTTTGCCTTCGTCCAGAATCTGCATCAGAATATTCATGACATCCGGATGTGCCTTTTCCAGCTCATCAAACAGAATGACAGAATACGGACGGCGGCGGACTTTTTCCGTCAGCTGACCTGCTTCATCATATCCCACATATCCCGGAGGCGCACCGATCAGACGAGACACAGCGTGCTTTTCCATATACTCCGTCATATCCAGGCGAATCAGCGGCTCGTTGGAGTCAAACAGTTCCTGCGACAGCACCTTGACCAGTTCGGTTTTTCCCACGCCAGTGGGACCGACAAAGATAAAGGAAGCCGGACGGCGGCGCGGACTCAGCTGGACACGAGTGCGCTTAATCGCCTTAGCCAGTGCATCCACGGCCGCATCCTGTCCCTTGATCCGTTCCTTGAGGCGGTCTTCCAGATGTTCCAGCTTTGTAAATTCTGTCTCTGCAATTTTATGCGCCGGAATTCCTGTCCACAGTTCAATGACCTTTGCCAGATCATCTCCGGTTACCTGCACAGCATCCAGCTTTTCCTTGGCTTCCTTCAGGCTGTCCTGGAGACGGATTTTATCCGCCTTGACCTGCGCCAGAGCCTCATAGTTGATTTCGTTTTCATCTTCAAGCGCTTTTTCTTTTTCTTCCAGTTCCTGCTGCCGCTTTTCCAGCTTGTCATAAGCCGCAATTTCCGGCGAGCGGAGATTGGTGCAGGCACAGCTTTCATCCAGCAGGTCAATTGCCTTATCCGGCAGGAAACGATCTGTAATGTATCGTTCTGCCAGCACAGCGCACAGGTGCAGCGTTTCCTTGGAAATGTGTACCCGGTGGTATGCTTCGTAGTATTTTGCAATGCCCTCCAGCACTGCAACCGTTTCTGCAACAGTAGGTTCATTTACTGTTACCGGTTGGAAACGACGCTCCAGAGCAGAATCCTTTTCAATAAACTTCCGGTACTCTTCAAAGGTTGTCGCGCCAATTACCTGAATTTCGCCGCGGGACAGTGCCGGCTTCAAAATATTCGCCGCATTCATAGAGCCTTCGGAATTGCCGGCGCCCACCAGATTGTGTACTTCATCAATAAAGAGGATGATATTCCCTTCCTGCTTCACCTCAGAGATCAAGCCCTTCACCCGGCTTTCAAACTGGCCGCGGAACTGAGTTCCGGCAACCAGCGCCGTCAGATCCAGCAGATAGATCTGCTTGTTCTGCAAGTGCATGGGTACATCTCCGGCATGAATGCGCAGGGCGATTCCCTCTGCAATGGCTGTTTTACCAACACCTGGTTCTCCGATCAGGCAGGGGTTGTTCTTGGTGCGGCGAGACAGAATCTGAATCACACGTGCGATTTCCTTGTCCCGCCCGATAATGGCATCCAGCTTGCCCTCTGCGGCACGCTGGCTCAGGTTGGTACAGTAGTTGTTCAGAAATTTCAGTTCCTTTTTCCGCTTTGCACGGCGCTCCCGGCGGGAAGACTCTGCCGGCGGCACTGACGGGGTCTCCCCTTCTGTAATGGCGCCGTCCTCTTCGTTTAAATTTGCCAGTGATTTCATAGGGCCGTCCTTCATCAGATTTTCCAGGAACTGTGGAATCACGCCGGAGCCGCCCATTTCAAAGTTTTCTCCGTCCATTAAGTCCATCATCTGGTTAGAAATCTGATCCAGTTCTTCATCACTGATACCCATTTGCTTCATATATTCATCGACCTGCGGAATGTTGAGCTCTTTGGCACACACCAGACACAGGCCCTCGTTTTTCTTCTGATTGCCCTGCATTGCTGTGATCAACACAACTGCCGGTCTTTTTTTGCATCGGCTGCATAACATCATATCTTTTTCTCACCTTTCTCATGGAATCCCGGCTGCCGCGCCGTATTTATCCGTGCAGGCCAGTGACAATCTGATAAATCCCCTGAAACAGCACCGTCTTTTCAATATCCGCCGTGCGGAAAAACGGAATCTGTCCCTGTGAATTTTCCGTCAGCCACTGTGTCAGCTTTCCCATCAGAAACAGGAATACGACTGCCTGAAAACATCCTATTCCAGCACCCGCAGCTTGATTCCAAAATACCATGCTTTGGGAGCGGCATAAATAAGATATCCCTTTTATTATAACTTGTAATGCGACAGAAATCAAGAGGAACAATGCGGAAAATGTAAATATTTTTACCATGGAGAGCAGCGCCGGCTTCACGTAGAGTTCCGTTAAGGTCTGCGCCGCTGCCGCATTATCTTCTGTGAGCAGAACTGCCGCCGTCTGTGCCAGGCGGTTTTCCGCCGCCTCTGTGCCGCTGTCAGAGGGCAGCAGGGATTCTGTCATCCAGTCCGGAAGCCCGGTATACGAAGACACCGCTGCACTGTCCAGAGACTGGTGCAGCCCCTGCTGAATCACTTCTGCCGGAAGGCCGGTTTGTGCAGCCGCCGCAGAACACAGGGCATCTGCCGCATGCTCCGGCTGCTGTGCAATCTGCTGGAGCTGCGCCGCATCCAGGGACACGCCGTAGGAAGAAAGGGCACTCCGCACTGTTCCGGCAAAATCGTACTTTTCCAGCTGCTGTTCCAGAAGCTGGGTACAGGGCTGCTCCACCCATTTTTCATAAGCCCATTGTGATACCGGCTGTGCCAGAAAGCCGGACAGCAGCGCCGCCAGGCCATATCCGGCAAGCCCGATAATCGTCCGCAAAAGGCCTCGTTTCCAGCCGCCCCAGACACAGAGAATGAGAATTGCCAGCACAGTCAGATCATACAGCCAGAAGGTCTGGCTCATCCATTTTTCCATGGGAGCTACTCCTTAAAATCCACACGGTCGATCTGGTGATAGCCCAGCAGGAACACATACCCGTTTTGCTTGAGGAAGGACGAATAAGCACCGTCCAGTTCTACAGTTGCCACCGGACTTCCTGAAAAATCGTAGGAAGTGATATTCCCCTGGGTCATCACCACTGCATCTCCGTCTGCCACACGCACACAAGAAGCGGTATCGTCCACAGAAACCACCTTTGGATTGCTGGTGGACTGATCCAGCAGAATCAGCGAGGTCTGCCGCTTCTGATCATCCTGGATGACCAGCGCAGTTCTTCCGTCCTCCCAGTCTGCCTGCACCAGCGTTCCATTATAGTTATAAGTACCCAGCACCTCTCCGGAGGCACTGTAATAGGTACAGGCAGTGTTGCCGATCAGACACAGTTTTCCGTCCGAGGCAATGCCAGACTTTACCACAAAGGTTTCCAGCGGCAGCGAAGTCCACTGGGTGTCTACCTGATCAAACAGAATGCTGGTGGTGGTACTCTGAATTTTGCCGCCGTCTGCATCCATTGAGGTAAAGCAGCAGCCGTTTCCGTCTGCATGAAAGACCACATCTGTGACACGTTCCACACAGTTTCGCTGATAGATGCGCTTTCCCGTATTGTCATAAATGTTGATCACACAGGTATAAGCATCTGATTCCGTCACCAGTGCAGCATTGCCGTTTGTGCTGACTGCGGCTGTAATAATATCATTGTCCACCGTTTTGCTATAGACATTTTTGCTTTTCGAATCCAGCCGGAAGGAAGTGCCGCCGCGCTCATACAGCAGCGCATATTTCCCGTTGGAAAGGAGTGCAGCATCCTGAAAGGTGTGCTGGCGCTTGTCTCTGGAATCTCCGTGGAGTGAATAGAGATCCAGATAGGCATCATGAAGCAGAAACAGTGTATCATCTACCAGCTGTGCCTCATAGCCAGTGCTTCCGGAAATGGTCAGCGGAAAGTTTCCCTCTGCCAGTGTGCCGTCATTTTGTGTGACAGAATCATAGCGGCTCCCGATTCCCTCCAGCTTCGGAATCCACATGTCCCGCTGTACATAGAGATAGCCGCAGAATCCGGCAATCAGCAGGAATATCAGCAAATTGCGGAGTGTGCGCAGCTTATGCCGCCGCTTCCGCTTTTCAATCATATCGTCCGTATCATGACTCATCATTACTCTTCTTTCTCCTTTTGGTGCAAGGGCGCCGATTTCCTGCGCCGGGAATCTGCACCAAATTTCCTCAGCCCTTTCAGGAGAGGTCGATGGATGCACCGGACGGTGCATCCTCATAAAACACCCGATACAGCGACAGGCCGTGTGCCTGTGCTGTAATGCCGGCCTTCAGACGGTTCCGGGATTCCAGCAGCGCATCCAGTTCCGAAACCGGAATCCGCCCCTCATTTACACTGAGCAGCGTTCCCACAAGAATCCTAACCATATTATACAAAAATCCATTTCCTTTGACAAGTATCAGAACGGTGTCTCCCTGTTTTTCTATACTTATACTATGAATTGTACGAATGGTATTCTGCTTTTCTGTGCAGTTTGTACAAAGCGCTGCAAAGTCATGTGTCCCCACAAAATGCGATGCGGCTTCCTGTAACAGCGGAATGTCCATTTTTCTGCGGTACAGCAGTTCCAGATCCGTAGTAAAGGGATTTTTGCTCTCGCTGTTATGAATCCGGTACATGTACTGTTTTGCCTGACAGCTGTACCGCGCATGAAAGTCCGGCGGCACATCTTCCACTGAAAGGATGGAAATATCCTCCGGAAGATAGCCGCAGGCCCCCCGGATAAAGTTCCGGGCAGGAAGCTGTTTCTCCGTCTGCATGGAAAAGCAGAACTGCTGGGCATGCACGCCGGTATCTGTCCGGGAACAGCCGTAGATCGTCACCGGCTCATTGAGCAGCTGAGAAAGGGCTTCCTCCACGATCTGCTGCACTGTCACTGCATTGGGCTGACGCTGAAATCCGTGATACCGCGTCCCCCGAAATGCCATCATTACTTTGAGATTTCTCATATATTTCCTCCGATGTCATCCTTTTCGGCTGTTTTTTCCTTTGGGCTTCTGCTGGAGATAAAAACGGCCTTTTCCGTCTGCGTTCCAGCAGAAACAGACACAGCAGAATGCCAATGCCACCTACTGTAAGGCTGCACCCCAGTTTCCATCCTTTGGGGCAATAAGTCAGCGTAATGGTATGACTGCCCTTTGTCACAGACACTGCGATCATGGCATCCCCTACCGGCTGAATTTCCACCGCATTTCCGTCTATCTCTGCCTTCCATCCGTCCTCATAGGGAATGGAAAAGTAGCACAGACCGTCTGTGGCGGCAGTCATGGTTCCGGTCACTGCCGTATCCCGGAACTGCGTCAGCGTCACAGCACCGGACTGTAGTCTGGCATAGCCTTTCTCCAACGCCTGTCGGTTCAGAACGTACATATCACAACGCACCATACCACTCAGGCTCTCGCTTTGCAGCGCAACAGAAAGAGCTACTGTCTCCCCGGCTGCAAAATCCCCCATAGGAAACAGGTACGGCTGTTTGGAAGCGCCGTAATCCGCCATGCGTTCTCCATCACGCAGCACGGAAAAAGAGGACGCATTCGCCGCCGAGAGATAACCGTACAACGACGCTCTCTCCGGCACAGTATAGATCAGCTGCATGGAATGCGTTTCTGCCCCGGCATCCAGCGTATAGGAAAAGAGACTGTTTCCGCTGTAGGTAATCTCCGCGCCATCGCTATCACCCACAGACGGCCGTACAGCGGTAAACAAGGGTGTCTCCACGCCTGTGGCCAGCCGGAACAGGGTGTTTTGATTTTCAAAGGGATTGGCATCCGGGAGGCAATTGTAATCCAAAAGCGCTGCTTCCGTCCAGAATCCCAGCGGAAGATCATAGGTATTGCGGTACAGACTGCTTCCTCCTTCTGTGGAGAGGAGCTCCCACGACCGCACGTCTGCTGCTGTGCCGCTGCGAAAAATCTGATACCGGATTCCGGTGAACATGTTGGTAACCGGTGTTCCGCCAGCGTAATAGTACCGGTTTCCGGCCTCCGAGGCCGGAAGTCCCAGAGCACGCATCCATTTGCTGACCTGTACATTGGCCATTGAAGAAAACTGAGATAATCCGGCGTAGCCATACAGTGCCGGATCATTCAGCGAGTACCAGGTATTCATCTCCGTGCGGTAGAACAGTGTGGAATCCTGCTGTGCCGCTTCATCCAGAAGCTGCTGCACGGCTCCGTTCCCGGCCGGATATGTAGTGTGGTCAGAGGTGGAAACCAGTTCCGTTCCCATCCGCACATTTTCAAAGAGCTCAAACACCATCACAATAGACAGTCCGAAATAAAAGAGTCGTTTTCCGAAAATTTTTCCCAGATAGAGCGCCAGCAGAAACACATACAGCAGCATAACAGCCGCACTGTAAAACACCGCGTGATTTTCCTGCACACCATAGGAAAGACCAAAAAAAGCTGTACTTACCGCCAGCGCCGCCAGCACATCCCAGCCCCGGAGCTGTTCCTCCAGCAGGAGCCAAAAGCCCCGGTACCCCACGGTCAGCAGCACAAAGGAAAACAAAAACGAAAACCGAAACGGCAGCATATTGGGAAAGTGCATCCCGTGCCAGAGATAATTGAGCACGTTGCAGTTGCAGCTGATCAGCAGAAAGCCGAGCAGCAGTACCGCCAGCACCTTTTCCCGAATCCGGATGCGAAGTGAGCGCAGAAACGGCCCCAGCATCACCAGGCTCAAAAGACCACAGGCCAGATTCGGCAAGCCATCCTTGGCAGTCGGCGCATGAAAGCTGAGCAGATTAGAAAGCAGCACGCGCCAGTTTTCATAGAACTCCACATGGGACGGAAATACATTTCGGACGCTGTAGGTCAGCTGCAATGCAAAATAAGCCGGCAGCAGCACACAGGCCGCCAGCATACTGCCCAGCAGCGAATACACCCCCATTGCCAGAATTCTCCCCGGCACCTGACGCGGCCGGAGAAACAACACACACAGGCACGGAAACACCAGGCACACGAAAATACAGGTGAACAGTCCGATATAGAAGTTAGAAAACAGAGAAAGTCCCAGGGCGATTCCGTACAGCCGGCATTTTCCGTCCCGCACCAGCCGTACCAGCCCCAGTATCACCAGCGGCAGCAGCGCCACCGTATCCAGCCAGATGATATTCCAGTAATAGCCTAGCATATAGCTGCACAGGGCATAGCAAACAGAGAACACGCACAGGGAAAAGTCATTGCGGTGAAACGTCCCCTTCAGGAACAGGGCAAAAAACAGGCCGGCGCACCCGACCTTCAGCAAAAGCAGCACTGTCACCGCTTCCCGCAGCCATGCATCCGGCACCAGAACTGTCAGCAGATTCAGCGGACTTGCCGCATAATAGGCCGCCATAGACACAAAGTCAGACCCCAGCCCGGAGTTCCAGGTGTAGAGCAGTGAACCGCCGTGCTGCAATTTTTCATGGAGCAGCCGGAGAAACGGGTAATACTGGTGCCAGAAATCCACCACCAAAATCTGGCGGTCACCCAGCGGATAGACATGCTGCATTGCGAATCCGGCGCTGAGAAACAGCATGGGGAACAAAAAGGAAAGCAGCAGAAACCAGACCGGCTGTTTCCGGTGCGGCTTCTGCAAATTCGGTTGTATTTCTGTATTTTGAAGTCCAGTCATACCGTCTGTCTCTCCTTTTCTGCGCAGTCCTGTTTCATGCCCGGATGCGAAGGAACAGGGCAGCGTTCCAAAGCCCTTCCTCAGTGCCAGATCACCTTCACTGCAACTGCACCAGCCAGAAAGAGCAGCGTCACTGTCATGGCAATATAGTCTCTTCCGGCTGCGTGGAGCTGACGCATTTTGGTTCTGCCGGCTTCGCCCCGATAGCAGCGGCATTCCATTGCCGTGGCCAGTTCCTCTGCCCGGCGGAATGCCGAGACAAACAGCGGCACTAAAACCGGCACCAGCGCCTTGGCGCGCTGCATCAGGTTTCCTTCGCTAAAGCTGGCGCCTCTGGCCTTCTGCGCAGTCATAATCTTGTCTGTCTCTTCCAGCAGCGTGGGAATAAACCGCAGGGCAATGGTCATCATCATGGCAAAGGCATGCACCGGTACGTGAATTTTTTTCAGCGGTGACAGCAGGCGCTCAATGGCATCTGTCAGCGCTATGGGAGAAGTAGTATAAGTCAGCAACGAAGATCCCACCAAAAGTATGATAATCCGCGCCACCATCAAAACCGCTGTAACTACGCCGGTCTCCGTAATCTTCAAAAAATGCCAGTGAAAATAGACCTTGCCGTCATCCACAAAAAACAAGTCCAGCACTGCTGTTATCAGCAAAACCGGCAGCAGTACCCGGATACTCTTCCAGATGAGGCGAAAGGGAATCCGGGAGCAAATCCATCCCACGGCACAGAGCACCAGCCCGAAGAGCAGGGAGTACAGATGCTGTCCCAGGAAAAGCATGACAATAAACAGCAGCGTCATCACAATCTTGAACCGGGGGTCCATCCGGTGAATAACACTGTTGCCGGGAAAGTACTGCCCGATGGTAATATCCTTCAGCATGTTTCCTGCGCCCCCTTTCTCCGATACAGTGTGAGAATCTGCTCCTTTGCCTGCGCAATGGTGTAGATATCCGGTGACAACGGCAGCCCCTTTTCCCGGAGCATATCGCACACGCGTGTCACCTGTGGCACGGCCAGGCCGATCTGCTGCAATTCCGCCGACCGGCTGAACACCTTTGCCACCGTATCACAGCAGAATGCCCTGCCGGCATTCATCACCAGAATTCGCTTGGCATGACGGGCGATATCCTCCATGCTGTGGGAAACCAGCAGAATCGTGCTTCCCGTGTGGTCCTGAAACCGCTTGATCTCCGAGAGGATTTCCTCCCGTCCCTTTGGATCCAGTCCGGCAGTGGGTTCATCCAGAATGAGCACCTTCGGACGCATGGCCATGACCCCGGCAATTGCCACCCGGCGCTTTTGTCCGCCGGACAGCAGAAACGGAGAACGCCCCAAAAGCTCCGGAGAAAGGCCGATGATCTCTGCGGTTTCCCGGACTCTTTCTGTTACCTCCGCTTCCGAAAGCCCCATGTTCCGTGGGCCGAATGCGATATCCTTTTCTACAGTTTCCTCAAAGATCTGATACTCCGGATACTGAAATACCAGTCCCACCTGAAACCGCACCTGACGCATATTTTTCGGGTTTGCCCAGATATCTGTTCCATCCAGTCTGACAGTGCCTTCCGTTGGCTTTAACAAACCGTTGAGATGCTGAATCAGCGTGGACTTTCCGGATCCCGTATGCCCGATAATCCCCAGAAATTCGCCCCGTTCAATCTTCAGATTTACATGATCCACCGCAGTTTTTTCAAACGGTGTTCCTATCCCGTAACGATATGTTACGCCCTCTAGTTCAATTGCAGCCAAATGTCCACCTCATTCTTTTTACAGCAGCTGCATCAGCGCCTCTGCACATGCTTCTTCGGTAATAATATGGGGATCCAGTTGCATCCCGCACTTTCGCAGTTCGTCCACCAGTTCTGTCACCTGAGGAACGTCCAGTCCCACCGCCTTCATTTCGTCCACGTGAGAAAAGACCTCCTCCGGCGTATCATCCAGCAGGATTTTTCCGGCATCCATCACCAGCACCCGGTCTGCCTGCGCCGCCTCATCCATATAGTGCGTGATCAGAAGAATCGTAATGCCATAGTCCCGGTTCAGCTTTCGGATGGTTTCCATGACCTCCCGCCGTCCCTTGGGATCCAGCATAGCGGTAGGCTCGTCCAGTACGATGCAGGACGGCCGCATGGCGATAATGCCGGCAATTGCCACACGCTGTTTCTGGCCGCCGGAAAGCTGACTGGGGGCATGCATCCGGTATTCGTACATGCCGACTGCCTTTAGCGCTTCATCTACGCGCGCCCGGATTTCTTCCGGCGGCACGCCTAAGTTTTCCGGGCCAAAGGCCACATCCTCTTCCACAATCGTGGCGACAATCTGGTTATCCGGATTCTGAAATACCATTCCCACGCGCTGCCGGATGTCATAGAGTTTTTCTTCCTCCCGGGTGTCCATATCTGCCACCAGCATCCGGCCGCCGGTGGGCAGCACAATGGCGTTCATATGCTTTGCCAGCGTGGATTTTCCGCAGCCGTTGTGTCCCAGAATTGCCACAAAAGTGCCAGGCTCTATGGTCAGATTGAGGTGCGCAAAAATTTCATGAGAAGCCGCCTTTCCCTCTTCATCTGTATAATGAAATGAGAGGTCTTCTGCCTGTAATTTGGTTTTCATAGGATAATCGCCTCCTGTGGGTCTTCGCGCCTGTATGCATGCATTTCCTGTAACGCAAGGTTTATCCGGCAATTTCTCCGGAAGTCCAGATAGCCGTAGAACCACAAGGCAGCACCATGCCGCTCTGCTCCACCGGCAAACCGATTTCATCTGCGGTAACATCCCCGCCGAACTGCGGTTTTAACACACTGCCCAGCAGATAGCCCATTACAGCCGGAGAAAGACCAGTGGTATAACTGTTCAGCAGGAAGAACAAGGGCTTTTCGGAAAGCACGCCGGCGCAGAGCTGCACCAGATCATAGATATTCTCTTCCAGCTTCCAGACCTCTCCCCCCGGACCTCTGCCGTAGCTGGGAGGATCCATAATCACTGCGTCATATTTTCTGCCACGGCGGATTTCCCGTGCCACGAATTTTTCGCAGTCATCTACAATCCACCGCACCGGCTTTTCTGTCAGTCCGGAGAGCGCGGCATTTTCCCGTGCCCACTGCACCATGCCCTTGGAGGCATCCACGTGACAGACAGAGGCACCAGCCGCAGCACAGGCAAGTGTTGCGCCGCCGGTGTAGGAAAACAGGTTCAGTACAGAAATCGGTCTGCCTGCATTTTGGATCTGCCGGGACATCCAGTCCCAGTTTACGGCCTGCTCCGGAAATAATCCGGTATGCTTAAACCCGGTGGGCTGTATCTTAAACGTCAGCCCCAGCGGCTCATATGCCATTGTCCAGTCTGTGGGCAGCTTTCGGGAAAAAGCCCAGCTGCCGCCGCCGGAGGAAGAACGGCTGTAGTGACCGTCTGCCTGCTTCCAACCCTTGTGCTGCTTCGGCGTTTTCCAGATAATCTGCGGATCCGGCCGCACCAGAGTAACACCGTTCCAGCTCTCCAGCTTTTCCAGTGTTGAAGTATCTAAAATACGGTATTGTTTCCATCCATTTGCAATTCTCAATTTGGCGTGCTCCTATCTCTTCTTGCTTTCCTTTTTCCTGTTCACGCTTGGGCAAATATGCGCACCTGCGCTGTAATTGCCTGTGCTGCGGCTTCCATCTGTGCGGCGTCTTTTCCCTCTACCATCACGCGGATGAGAGGCTCTGTGCCGCTTTCCCGTACCAGAATCCGGCCGTTGTCACCCAGTTCTTCGGTATAGGAGGCAATCAGTGCAGCGATTTCTGCATCCTCCTGCCAGTGACCCTTCTTTGCCGCCGGAATGGTTACATTGTACAGCACCTGGGGGAATGTTTCCATGACACTGGCAAGCGTGCTCATTTTTCCGCCGGACTTTTTGAGAATTTCCATCAGCTTAATGCCGGACAGCTCACCGTCACCAGTGGTTGCTTCATCCAGGAAAATGATGTGGCCGCTCTGTTCGCCGCCGATGTTATAGCCGCCGGAGAGCATTTCTTCCAGCACATAGCGGTCGCCAACCTTTGTAGCCTTTGTGGCAATGGCATTGGCCTTTGCAAAGTGGAAGAAGCCCAGATTTGTCATAACTGTGACAACCGCAGTGTTGCCCTTGAGCTTGCCTTCTTTTTGGAGTGCCTGTGCACAGATGGCAATAATCTTGTCGCCGTCCACCAGGCAGCCGTTTTCATCCACTGCCAGACAGCGGTCTGCGTCTCCGTCAAAGGCCAGACCCAGATCACAGTCGTGGGTTTTCACATATTCCATCAGATTTTCCATATGAGTGGAGCCGCAGTTTTTGTTGATGTTTGTGCCGTCCGGCTCTGCACTGAGCATATGTACCTCTGCCCCCAGACGTGTAAACAGTTCTTCTGCGGTGGCGGAGGAGCTGCCGTTTGCGCAGTCCAGTGCAACGCGTATGCCGGAGCAGTCAGTCTGTACACAGCCGGCCAGGTAGGAAATATAGTCCTCTCTGGCGGTAGCGTATTCTGTAATTGCCCCCACATCCGTACCGGACTGCAATACGATCTGTTCCGGATGATCCAGAATCAGTGCTTCAATTTCTGTCTCAGTTGCATCCGGGAGCTTATAGCCGGTAGCAGCGAACAGCTTGATGCCGTTGAATTCCACGCTATTGTGCGAAGCGGAAATCATAACGCCGGCATCCGCACCGTGTGTCCGCACCAGATAGGCCACTGCCGGTGTGGGAACAACGCCCAGTCTCACCGCCTCAGCGCCGACAGAACAAATGCCGGCACAGAGTGCTGCTTCCAGAATATCCGAAGAAATCCGGGTATCTTTTCCGATAAAAATTTTTGCGCGGTGCTTTGTCTCTTTTGTCAAAACCAGTGCTGCTGCACGGCCGATCTGCATTGCCATCTCGCATGTCAGTTCTGTAATTGCAACGCCTCTTGCGCCGTCTGTTCCAAATAATCTGCCCATTGTTTCCAGATCCTTTCTGTCATAAAGAGCCTGTATTTTCCGGGATACTGTTTTCTTCTCCGGCCGGCTCTTTTTTATATCAATCTATCGTTATTCTGTTTCTTCAAAACGCATCTGTCCGTCCATTCCGTCACCCTGACCCGGCTGCGCATAGCCCAGATGCTGGTACGCCTGTGCAGTGGCACAGCGTCCTCTTGGCGTTCTCGCCAGAAATCCCAGCTGCATGAGGTACGGCTCGCATACATCTTCCAGCGTGACGGTTTCTTCTCCCAGTGCTGAGGCCAGGGTTTCCAGCCCTACCGGGCCGCCGCTGTAGCCCTTGATGATCATTTCCAGCATCCGGCGGTCATTGCTGTCCAGCCCCAGTTCGTCAATCTCCAGACGATCCAGCGCCATGTGCGCAATCTCCTGAGTAATTTCGCCGTTGCCTATGACATCCGCAAAGTCCCGGACACGTTTCAGCAAGCGGTTTGCAATACGGGGCGTGCCCCGTGCGCGTCCCGCAATCTCCGTTGCGCCGTCAATGGTGCACGGAATTTTCAGCAGCATTGCGCTGCGGCGCACAATATCGGTCAGCTGCTCTGTCGTGTACAGTTCCAGACGCAGAATCACGCCGAAGCGGTCACGCAGCGGACTGGAAAGCTGGCCAGCTCTGGTTGTCGCACCCACCAGTGTAAACGGATTTAAATCCACACGAAGCGAGCGAGCAGACGGCCCCTTTCCCATAATAATATCAATGGCATGATCCTCCAGCGCCGGGTACAGGATTTCCTCTACCTGACGGTTCAGCCGATGGATTTCATCGATAAACAGCACATCATTCGGCTGTAGATTGGTGAGAATCGCAGCCAGATCGCCGGCCTTTTCAATGGCAGGGCCGGTTGTCACACGCAGATTAACGCCCATTTCGTGGGCAATAATCGAGGACAGCGTTGTTTTGCCAAGACCGGGAGGGCCATAGAGCAATACATGATCCAGCGGATCTCCCCGGCGTTTTGCCGCCTCAATATATACCGCCAGATTTTCCTTCACCTTATCCTGGCCGATATATTCCACCAGTGTCTGTGGACGCAGCGTGACCTCCGCTTCGTGATCTTCTTCCACCTCACGTGGTGTCACCATGCGTTCTTCAAACTGCATATCACTGGTTTCAATCATTTGGGTTCACTTCCCTTCCTGAGCGTCTGCTTTTCCCTTAATCAATCAGGGCGCAGACCCGGATAATTTCTATGTATCAAATCAAAATAAAATTTCTGTTTCAATCATCAGGAACGCTTCTTTCCGAATTCCTGGAGTGTCCGCCGGATCAGTTCCGAAGCGTTCAGAGACGGATCCAGCTTTGCCACAATGGGCGCCACCTCTCCCTGGGTATAGCCCAGGGTCACCAGTGCCTCAATCGCCTCACCCACATTGCCGCCGGCAGAGGATGCCGCTGCCGCAGACTGTACCTCTGCACCAGCCAGAAGACCGATGGATTCTCCGGCAATTTTGTCCTTGAGTTCCATTACAATCCGCTGGGCAGACTTTGCGCCGATTCCCTTGGAGCGTGTCAGCGTCTTGCTGTCTCCGGAGGCCACAGTCAGCAGAAACCGATCCGGTGTGAGATCTGACAAAATGGTCAGCGCCGCTTTCGGGCCGACACCGGACACCGAGGTCAGCAGCTGAAAGCACTGTAATTCCTGCTGTGTGGCAAAACCAAACAGCTCTGCGGCATCCTCCCGGACAGAGAACACTGTATAGAGAAACACGGTTTCTCCGATCGCCCCCAGCTGTCCCAGGGTAGTAAATGTGGTACGGCAGCCATATCCAACGCCGCCGCATTCCACTACAGCCATAGACGGTTCCTTTGCAATCAATTTTCCGTGCACACTATAGATCATACCGTATCTCCTGTTCTGATTCTGCGTTCCTGTAACTGAATGCCGGTTGCACAGTGTCCGTGACAAATGGCGAGCGCCAGTGCATCTGCGGCATCATCCGGCTTTGGAATCTGTGCCAGTTTCAGGATGCGGCGCGTCATGTCCATTACCTGCCGCTTTTCTGCCTTTCCGTATCCTACAACGGCCTGCTTCACCTGAAGCGGCGTATATTCGTACAGCGGAATGCCGTGCTGTTCCGCACAGAGCACAATCACGCCGCGCGCCTGTGCAACATCAATCACCGTTTTTTGGTTTGATGTAAAATAAAGACGCTCAATCGCAATACAATCCGGAGAAAACCGCTTTAAAAGAAAGTCCAGGTCATCATAGATTGCCGTTAGTCTTGCGGCAAACCGGGTGCCTGCCTCCGTGGTGATTGCACCGTATTCCAGGGGGGTAAAATCCACGCCGTGATAAGACACAACGCCGAATCCCACAATTGCATAGCCGGGATCAATTCCTAAAATCCGCATGTGTGCAGTCTCCTTTCGCCGGTTTTTCTCTCAGTACAAATATGCGTACATTTCATTATAGCACAAAACCACTCTCCTTTTCAATAGCTATTCAAATTTTTATCTTGATTTTCGAAAAAAAATTGTGTATAATGGAAAAGGATGTATGGCAGAGTCTGTTTTCTTTCTTTTCCGCTGCACGCGGCCGGCATGTTTTTCAGGATATGCCAAAAAATCCGACTGCACCGGACAGAAAGCAGGCTCCGGTACGCCGTCTCTCTGTACAGAACGGTGCACACGGCAAAAACTCGGTTTTCTTATCAAGACGAGCTTTAAAAAAGGAAAGGAACCCCTTACATATGGAACTGAATGAAATTCGAAACGAAATCGACAAACTGGACAAAGAACTGCAAACGCTGTTTGAAAAGCGGATGCTGCTGTGTCAGGATGTAGCACGATATAAGCAGGCGCACCACATGCAGGTGTTCCAGGCAGACCGGGAAAAGCAGGTGCTGGATCGGGTAGAACAAAATGCCAGTTCGGGACTGGGTGCTGCTTCCCGCACCATGTTTGCCAACATGATGAGCATCAGCTCCCAGTTGCAGCAGAAAATGCTTCTCGCCGCAGAGCCGGAGCCGGAACTGAAAACGCCCCAGATGGACACCGCGGTACGCATCGGCTGTCAAGGCACCAAGGGGGCAAATTCCGAAACTGCTGCCCAGGCATTTTTCCCCGGCAGAACGGTTCAGTTTTATCCCACATTTGAACAGGTCTTTGCCGCAGTGGAATCCGGCGAGCTGGAGTACGGCGTGCTCCCCATCTACAACAGCACCTCCGGCACGGTCACCCAGACGGTAGATCTGATGCGCAAATACAGCTTTTTCATCACTGCTATGAATCGTGTGGAAGTAGCGCACTGTCTGGCTGCACTCCCCGGCACAGAGCCGGATGAGATTTCAGCTGTGTACTCTCATCCCCAGGCACTGTCCCAGTGCAGCGATTTCCTGAGTGCCAGAGGACTGGTGCGCCGGGATTACAGCAACACCGCCACCGCTGCAAAAATGGTAGGCGAATCCGGCGACAACACCATTGCAGCAATCTGTTCGGAAGAATGCGCCCACCTGAACGGCCTGAACATTCTGGCTTCCCGGATTTCCAACGTGGTGCCGAACTTCACCCAGTTCATCTGCATTACCAAAGATATGCAGGTATCTGAGCAGGCATCCGTCATTTCCGTTATGCTGACAATTTCCAATGAACCAGGCAGCCTGAGCCGGATTCTGAACAAGTTTTTCCTGTACGGCCTGGATATGACCAAAATCGAAAGCCGCCCCATTCAGGACGGCAGCTTCGATGTTGTCTTTCATATTGATTTTAAGGGAAATCTCCGGGACAGAAGCATTGCCGCATTCCTGAACGATCTGTGCAAGACATGCCGGGAATTCAAGCTTCTGGGAAATGCCGTGGTAATGAACTAAGACATGCTTCCATAAAATTTACAATACAGAAAAAGCTGTCTGACTCCGTGAAAAGAGTCAGGCAGCTTTTGTGCATTACAAATGATTTTCTACTTTTTGGACTTTTCCTTCCGCAGAAATACCATGCGCAGAGAAAGTGCTGTCACTGTCAGCATGCCTGCGCCGCCGCAGACAATCCAGCCAATTATCACATTCCGCATATGATTGATGTCATGATACGGAACAGTTGCCAGAATTACATAATCTCCGGAGGTCTGGTAGTGTACCATTTCCTGATTACCGTCTGCATCGGTAATATCGAAATTACCTTTTTTCTTTTTCAAGCTGGATTTTTCAAAGGAAGCTGTCTTTCCGATTCGCGCGGTGTCCGTGCAGCTGACATACTTTAACGTATCTGCATCCAGAATAGAGGTAGTGCCGTAGGAATACAGTGGTCTGTCTACCGCTAGATTGGCGAGATCGGCCTCCTTTAGCAGAGAAACCACATTATCTGCCGGGAATGTAATCTGAATCATGCCGTGACCGCCGTTCAGCGTAGAAGCGGCAATAATAGTCGGCGTATCGCTTTCCAGCAGGAACAAGACATCGGTGTACACCTTTTCCGACAAGTGCGGCGTAAACTCACTGCGAATCTTAGTGCCCTCTCCGGAAGGGTCTGTACTTGCCACAACACTCCCGTTGGTATCTGCAACGCTGATGCGGTCTGCATTGACTGTTACGCGCAGCTCTTCCAGCGTCCGGTCATCGGTAATAAAGGAACTGTCCTGATCCAGAATCATGGCAATGGTTCTGGTTTTTGCGGCATATTCTTCCTTAAACTCCTCTGTCAGCATTGCGGAGCTGTCCTTGTTTTTTTCCAGATAGGCCTCTATAGAGCCGATATTCATGTCAATCTGCGCAATTACCGAATTTTGACTGACAATTCCCACTGTATATCCAGCCGCAACAGCCAGAATGGCAATTGTCACCGCCAGACTCAGCAGCACCCAGCGGTATAAGCAAAAATATTGTTTCATCACGTCTCTTCTGTCAATCCTTTTTCTTTTATTTTGCTGCAAAATCCTTCATCATGCGGAAGCCTTCGTCCACATAGAGACCGGTTTCCTTTGCAGTAGCTTCGCTGAAGGTATCCGGGCCGTTCTTCGGGTTCCGGCTGTCATAGATAAGGAACGGAATCGGGTCATTGGTATGGGTTTTCAGAGACAAAGGTGTTGCATGATCCGGCATGACCAGTACCTTAAAATCACCCATCCGTTTCAGTTCTTCTATCACCGGCCCCAGAATCTTATGGTCAATCAGGGAAATCGCCTTGGCCTTGTTCTGCACTTCGGCACGATGGCCGCATTCGTCCGGTGCTTCTACGTGCACATAGACAAAATCCTGTCCGTCCCGGAATTCCTGAATGGCAGCTGCTGCCTTTCCTTCGAAGTTGGTGTCGATATAGCCGGTTGCGCCTTCTACTTCTACCACCTTCATGCCGGAGAATTTTCCGATGCCCTTCAGCAGATCCACTGCGGAGATCATAGAACCGTGCAGGCCGTACTTCTCATAGAACGGATCCAGGTTTGCCCGCACGCCTTCGCCCCAGAGCCAGATGCTGTTGGCCGGGCGCTTTCCGCGGCGTACCCGTTCCTGGTTTACCGGGTGATCTTTCAGAATCTCATAGGAGCGCACCATCAGGTCATACAGCGGTGCTGCATTCTGGCTGTGGCACAGAGGCAGATATTCCCGGATCGGCTTTCCGGTGATATCATGAGGCGGTGTCAGTCCGCCCAGGTCGGTGGTGCCGTGATCCCAGATCAGGCAGTGGCGGTATGCCACGCCGGCATAAAAATGGAACGTGTCATTCCCCAGTGCTTCCTGTACAGCCTGAATGAGAATCCGCGCTTCTTCTGTGGAAATATCGTCTGCACAGTAATCCAGAATTGTGCGGTCTTCATAGTTCGGCTCATCGCTGAGAGTAACCAGATTGCAGCGAAGCGAAACGTCTGTCGGTTTCATATCAATGCCGATGCTACCTGCCTCCAGAGGAGAACGGCCGGTATAATACTGCATGGGATCATATCCCAGCACAGAAAGGTTTGCCACATCGCTGCCCGGCTTCATGCCGTCCTGTACAGTCTTTACCAGACCGACAGTTGCTTTTTTTGCCAGTGCATCCATATTCGGGGTATCTGCCGCTTCCAGAGGGGTCTTTCCGCCCAGCTCTGCAACCGGATAATCCGCCATACCATCACACAATACTACCAGATACTTCATCAGATAAGCCTCCTGATCTTTCCCGGCGCTTTCACTGTCTTTAAAAAGCCGGGTGTTAAAATAAATCCTGTCCTCTCATCGCCGGGTTTGGTTTTCTTGTGAAAACAGCTTCTCAAGCTGCCAAGCCCATGCAAAAAACCGCTCCGCAGATTTGTTCTGCGAAAAAGGTCTTGAAAAATACCGTTTTTATTATAGCATATGCGTCAAATTTTGTCCAGTATTTTTTCTATGCTGTCTGCGCTTACGCATCTTCGCCGCCCATATTTTTCTGATAGATCAATTGCAAGCCCTTCAGCAGCAGCATATTGTCCAGCTGAATCTTGTGGCGGCAATGGGGAATGATAGACTCCGACAGGCCGCCGGTAGCAACATAGGTCGGCGTTTCTCCCAGTTCTTCTGTAATCCGATCCAGAAGCCCGTCAATACAGCCGGCTGCACCGTATAGAATTCCGCTCTTCATGCAGGAAACCGTATTGCTGCCAATGCATTTTTTCGGCGGTTCCAGGGAGATTTTCGGAAGCTGTGCCGTTTTCTCCGTGAGAGCATTCAACGAAATCCCCACACCCGGTGCAATCACGCCCCCGATATGCCGCCGGTTGGCATCAATGACCGACAGCGTTGTAGCCGTGCCCATATCAATAATCACAATGGGCGGCCGGTACTCATGCAGCGCTGCCACTGCGTCTGCTACGCGGTCACTCCCCAGCTGCGCCGGGTTGTCTATGGCAATCTGCAATCCGGTTTTCACGCCGGGGCCTACAGTAATCACCGGACAGTGGGCGATTTTATCCACTGCTTTCCGCATGGCATGGTTCAGAGAAGGGACAACGGAAGAAATAATGCTGCCCTCTATTTCCGCAGTGCGGATTTCATAAATTTCCAGAATCGTCTTAATCCAGATGGCAAGCTCCAGCGGCGTTGCATTCTGATTGGTCGAAACCCGTTCCACAAACAAAATCCGTTCCTGCTGAAAACAGCCGATTACCACATTTGTATTTCCAATATCAATCGCAAGCACCATGCTCTGATTCCTCCTGATCTGCCGATCCGGCAGTTGATATAAAAACCTGTTTCCGCAAGTACATCCTTCCCGGAAACACGCTCTGATACAGCTTATTATAGCACATTCTTTTTAAAAAAGCAAACTGTATTCCGGCATGCAGGAATTCTCCCCGGCTTTTGGTCTATCGTTTCGCTTGTCTGCATAGGATAAAGCAAATGAACGCCGCCGGACGGCGAAAAAGGAGGAGTTCCATATGGATCTGAAAATCAATCGGGAAACCATCCCTGTGACAGAAATTCTATTGGACGATATGCAGGAGCAAAGTGTAGAGCTGGATTATGTGCTGCCGGACTATGACCCGGATATCTTCCGGATTATCGGGTGTGAAATACAGCCGGTCATTTTAGGCTATGCCATGGGAACCGACCGCATCACCTATGAGATGCGTGCGGATATCCGAGTTTTGTACTGCGGTTCCGGCAGCAAGCTTTTGCAGTGCATCAGTCAGCAGATGACATTTTCCCGGAACATTGAACTGCCGCGGCCGGCAGAGGCACCCTCTGTCCTGCTCCGCCCCAAGGCTACTTATGCCAACTGCCGCGCCGTCAGTCCACGCCGTCTGGAAGTGCGCGGCGCAGTATCCGTTCAGATTCGTGTTGCCGGAGAGAAAAAGCAGGAGGTCATTCAGGACGTTTTTGGCATGCATGTACAGCTGCGAAAAATACCGGTAGAATATGCCGCACAAAAGCGCCACGCCGCAAAAAATGTGATCTTAAACGAGGAAATCGAACTGGGACAGTCAAAGCCCTCTGTGAAAACCATTCTCCGCAGTGATGTCCGGCTGGAGCACCAGGAGCATTCCATTCTGGCCGGAAAGCTTATTGTAAAGGGCGAAGCCCAGGTGCACCTGCTCTACACCTGGGAAAAGTCTCCGGAGGAAAACGGCATAGAACAGATGCAGTTTACACTGCCGTACAGCCAGATTATCGATATGGAACAAATTGATGAAAGCTATCAGGGAAATGCCGAGGTACAGGTGATCCGATGCGATCTCAAGCCCTGTAACGGAAAAAACAGTGCCGCCGACCAGATTCAATGCGAGCTGGAGCTGCGCCTGAACTGCACCGCTGTAAAGACCGCTTCTGCCCAGCTGGTAACAGATGCATTTTCCACCATGTATCCTTGTGAACAAAGTACGGTTCCGCTGCAAATTGATATGGTGCCAAAGCCCATTCAGGCTACGATGCAGTGCAGCGCTTCCCTTCTGCCCGGCGACAATGCGCCTTCCTGCATCTATGACCTTCGCTGCCAGGTGCGCAATGTCAACATGCAGCTGCTGGCAGACACCAACCGAATCCGTGTTTCCGGCATGCTCTGCTGCAGCCTGCTGGCCGGAGACAGCGAAGGCTGTCCTATGCTTCTGGAAAAGGAAGAGGCCTTTGAGGTTTACACAGATTCTGAAATTCCGCTGGACAATGCAGTTTTGCAGGCACAGGTAGAGCCAACAGACTGCACCTATCACCTGGCTTCAGACGGTACAGTTTCCATGAAGGCATCCCTGCTGCTCCAGGGCGTTCTCTGCCCGTCTTCCCGGCATGTGTGCCTGTCTGATCTTACGGTAGACGGAGAAAACAAATTGATCCGGGACGGAGACTATGCGCTGAAGTTGTACTATGGAGTGGAACACGAACATGTCTGGGATATCGCAAAGCGCTGTCACACCAGCGTCAATGCAATCATGGAAGAAAATGACCTTTCGGATGAACAGCTCACCACACCAGGCATGCTCTTTATCCCCATTGTACACTAAGAGGAGGTACCTGTGCATGGCAAACGAAATTTACGCGGATATTGCACGGCGCACAAACGGTGATATTTATGTAGGCGTGGTCGGCCCGGTTCGTTCCGGAAAATCCACGTTTATCAAACGGTTTATGGAACAGCTGGTGATTCCGAACATTCAGAGCGAAGCCAGACGAGAGCGCGCCATAGATGAACTGCCCCAGTCCGCCGGCGGAAAAACCATTATGACCACAGAGCCGAAGTTCATCCCGGAGGAAGCCGTAGAACTCACCCTGGGAGAAAGCGCTAAAATGCGGGTGCGCATGATTGACTGCGTGGGCTATATTGTCCCCAGCGCCCTGGGATACATCGAAAACGACCAGCCCCGTATGGTACATACCCCCTGGTTTGAACAGGAGGTGCCGTTTAACATGGCGGCAGAGGTAGGCACGCGCAAGGTCATTGCAGAGCACTCCACCATCGGCCTGGTTGTGACCACAGACGGCAGCATCACAGATCTTCCCCGTGCAGAATATGCCGCCTGCGAGCAACGCGTCATTGCCGAATTGCAGGAACTGGGAAAACCCTTTGCCGTTCTGCTGAACTGTCTGGATCCCCACCAGCCGGCCGCCAGGGAACTGGCAGAGCGTCTCTCCGAAGAGTACGGCGCACCGGTAATTCCCGTCAGCTGCCCGGATCTGGACGAATCCGACATCCGCACCATTCTGACCGAATTGCTGCGCACGTTCCCGGTACGGGAAATCAATGTCTGCATGCCGCACTGGATTACAGAGCTGGAAAAAGACCACTGGCTCCGGGAATCCGTATTCTCCTGCATTCGTCAGGCAGCCTCTGAAATCCATACCATCAAGGATGCGGAGACCTTTGCAGATGCCGTCTGCACCTGCCCCTATGTCACTAAGGCTTCTATCCGGGAAATGAATATGGGCACCGGAAGCGTCTGTGTCGATGTTTCCCTGGATCAGACTTTGTTCTATCGGATTCTGGGAGAAGCCACTGGTCTGGAAATCCAGGGGGAAAATGATCTGCTCCCCATTCTCACAAAACTCAGCCGGATTCAGAAGGAATACGCAAAAATCGAGCCGGCGCTCCGGGAAGTGGAAGCCACCGGTTACGGCATTGTTATGCCGGAGCAGGAGGAGATGACACTGGAAGAACCGGAGATCATCAAGCAGGGCGGCCGCTATGGCGTGCGTCTCCGTGCCTCTGCCCCCTCGATCCATATGATGCGCGCCGATATCCGCACCACTGTCAGCCCCATTGTCGGTACAGAGCGGCAGAGCGAAGAGCTTGTCATGTACTTGCTGGAGGGCTTTGAAGAAGATCCCACCAAGATCTGGTCTTCCAACATTTTTGGAAAATCACTTCACGAGCTGGTAGGAGAAGGGCTTCACAGCAAGCTCTCCAAAATGCCTATGGATGCCAGACTAAAGCTACAGGAAACATTACAGCGCATCATCAACGAAGGATGCAGCGGCCTGATCTGTTTTATCCTGTGAGATTCTCTCCCATTTTAAAAAACCGGAATGCCCTCTTCAAACGGACATTCCGGTTTTTTGTATGCCTAAAAAAACATCTCACTTTTTCTCATAAGTCAGTGCCGGTGTGCCAGCCTTTGCCGTTCCGGACACCAGCGTGATGTGATCAATCTCTTCCATGTTGGTGATAATCACCATGGTATACTTAGGGACGTTCTTTCGTTCCAGCAAGTTTAGGTCAACTGTAGCCAGAAGTTCTCCGGCACGGATTTTGTCTCCCACCTTATGCTTGGTTTTAAAGCCTTCCCCTTTCAATTCAACAGTATCAATGCCGATGTGCACCACCAGTTCCAGACCGTCCTCGGTTTCAATGCCATAGGCATGCAGGGTGTCCTGAATATCAATAATGGTTCCGGAAGCCGGTGCAAGCACCTTTCCGCTTACCGGATTGACAGCATAGCCATCTCCCAGCACCTTTCTGGCAAATACCGGATCCGGCACCTTTTCCACCGGCAGGATTTCTCCGTCCTGTATGGCAAGCAGGGTGTTGGACGGAACTTCTGCCGGCGCAGCAGCTGCCTTTTCTTTTTTCAAAAAATCAAACATGCCCATTTTGTCTCATCCTTTCCGCTGCATGGCTTCTTTCCAGGAAATAAAGGTATCATAATCCGGGTATGAGCCGATTGCGCCGCTTCCCATAACACTATAGTTGGCGTAATACACTGCAAATTCCAGCCACGCCTGCCACTGCTGTCCGGTTACCTCGGCCAGCTTGTCCCGTGTCAGATTCTGCTGTGCCAGACAGTACAGCAGCGCACCCATAATGGCATCTCCTGCGCCGGTAGTGTCCTTTACCGGAACATCCAGATTTTCCGCAGTCCAGCTTCCTTCAGGTGTCAGAAGCATTGCCCCCTTCTTCCCCATGGAATACAGAATCACGCGGCAGCTGCCAGAAAACAGTTCCTCTGCCGCCTGTGCAATCTCTGTCTTTCCGGTGACAAATTCCAGCTCCTCATCTGAAAGCTTTACGATATCTGCACACGGCAAAAATTCCCGAACACGGCTGCGGCAGGCATCTTCACTCTTCCAGAGCGGCAGGCGGATATTCGGATCAAAGCTGATCAGTGCACCTCTTTCCTGTGCCATTGCAATGGCGCGCCGATGCGTCATCTGAATGGGCGCATCAATTAAGGAAACAGAGCCGAAATGCAGAATTCCGGCATCCTCAAACCACTCTGCGCGCAGCTGGCTCTGATTCAGCAGCATGTCCGCGCTGGGCTTTCGGTAAAAGGAAAAGTCCCGGTTTCCGTCCGCCTTCAGGGAAACAAAAGCAAGGGCAGTATTGGCCTGCTCTGTCCGGCAGATACAGGAAGTGTCCACGCCTGCATCCCGCAGTGTATCTACAATATAGTCTCCGAATGCATCCTGTCCCAGTTGTGTGATCAGGCTGCTGTTTCCGCCCAGCTTTGCAGCGACTGCCGCAACATTGGCCGGTGCGCCTCCGCAGACGCGTGTAAATTGTTCTACTTCCTTGAGCAGGCAGTCCCGCTGCGCCGGAATAAAGTCGATCAGCGCTTCTCCTAACGCCAGTATCTTTTTCATAACAAGTTCTCCTTTCGAATCGAAATTGGCTGTAATTCCCACATGATAAATTCTGCTTTTTGCACCGCCACTGAAAAAACAGAAGCGACCGGATCTGCATAAAAACGGGAGGTAAACACCGCGGCACCGTCATTGAGGAAAATCTCAATGGAAGAGGTGTCACAAAACAGCTGGATTCGTTTCAGCTGTTCCAATGGTGCTGTCCGGCTGGTTCTGCCAAGGCCGCTTTCTCCAAAGGAAAGCGTCACCATGCCGTCCTTCCATTCCAGCACACCGTCTGTACCAAACCGGAGTGTCAGATGATCTCCCTCTTCCACACGAATATCCGTTTCATAGGCTGGTGCACAGCGCACCTCCGAGGATTCCTCCACCTGAATCCGAAAAGCACTGCGGCGCAGCGCCTGCAATTCCGGAAGCGGCTGCTGATACAACGCCCCGTCCCGGACAGAGAGCACACGGGGAATGGTCTGCATCTGTGTCCATCCATAGGCCTTTTCTGCATAGCCATAGTCGCTGTCCGGCATGCCCAGCCATCCGATCAGAATCCGGCGGCCCTGTTCATCCTGATAGGTCTGGGGTGCATAAAAATCAAATCCGGCATCCAGTTCCCGGAATTCAGACAAGGTATAATCGCCGCCAATATCACCGTGCAGCACACAATAACCACTCTGATAGATATTCTGAAACCGAAAGCCGTCTGCCGGAACGCCCTGGGGAGAAAAGGTCAGAACCGATACGCCGTCCAGCACAAAATAATCCGGGCATTCCCACATATACCCCAGAGGCTTTTCTGTCACAAGGCTGTTTTTCAGTTCCCAGTGCAGCAGATCGGTACTCTGATAAAACAGCACCTCTCCCACATCATCCTTTCGTCTGGCACCCAGCACCATGCAGTAGGTATCCTGTTCCTTCCACACCTTTGGATCACGCACATGGCAGGTGACATTTTCAGGGTAATCTTCATTTCGCAACAGCAGGGTTTTCTGATGAAAATGGCAGCCGTCCCAGCCCTGAGCCAGAATTGTGTTGTGCTCCCGTCCCTCTTCTACATAGTCATATGCCCCCACCTTTTTGACATTTCCGGTGTAGAACGCCAGGGGTTGTCCGTTTTCCACCAGCACAGAGCCGGAATACACACCATGGCAGTCGAACTGTTCATCGCTGCACAATGCAGGCTCCTGATAAGTATAGTGGACAAAATCCCTGGTGGAAAAATGTCCCCAATAATTCAGCCCCGGCTTTGTATCAAAGGGAGAATACTGGAAAAACAAATGGTGCGTGTCGCCGATCTGGCACAGACCATTGGGATCATTCATCCACCCTACCGGCGGTGAAACATGAAATTCTGGTCTCCATGGATCGGATTTGTTTTGAATTCCTTCTAATTTTTGGCAGGCGCAAAGCAGATTTTGCGTTCTTATATTCATAGCAGCGCACCTCACTTTGTCTGTGCAGCGGCCGGAGTCTCTTTATAGCCAAAGAGCCAGGTCAGCAGGAATGCAACGCCCATAGCAACCAGCATGGAAACAATATACTGTACCGGCTGTTTCAGATGCAGCAGAATGGCAAAGATGCCAGTGACACCGGTAGCAGTTGCCCCCAGATGGAAAATAGAAGTCATCAGTGCGCCGCAGGCTCCGCCGATGGAACCGAAGATAAACACCTTTATCGTCCGCAGATTGACGCCGAAGATTGCCGGCTCTGTAATTCCCATCATGCAGGAAAGTGCAGCCGGGAACGCCAGAGAACGTGTCTTTTTGTTTTTGCTCTTCATGGCAACCGCCAGACAAGCGGCACCCTGTGCCATATTCGCAGCAGAAGCCAGAGGCAGCCAATGGGTAACGCCGTACTCCGACAGTTGTCCCAGGTCAATGATGGTATACATATGGTGCACACCAGCCACAACCGTGGAAGAATACAGGCCGCCCATAAGGAAAGCGCCGATTCCGAACGGAACAGCAATCAGCCACTGCACACCGTCCAGCACCCAGGTTTCCAGCTGAGAGAAAACTGGCCCGATTACAGTCAAAGTCAAATAGCCGGTTACGCCCACGCTGACAAGAGGTGTGACAAACAAATCAATGGAAGCCGGCACAATTTTGTGCAGCCGTTTTTCCAGGAAGCACATCAGCCAGACTGCAATGATCACCGGAATTACATGTCCCTGATAGCCCACTGCATTGATGTCGTACAGTCCGAACCAAACTGAAAATTTCGGGATTGTCTCCCCTGCTTCTACGGCAGATGCCACATTCCAGGCGTTCATCAAATCCGGATGAATCATAATCATGCCGATAACAGATCCAAGGAACATATTTCCGCCAAATGCTTTCGCCGCGCTGGTGGCAATGAGAATCGGCAGGAATGTAAACGCTGTGCTGGAAAACATGTGAAAAATCCGATAAGTATCCGAATCTGCCATTGCCGGAAATAATGTACTGAAGCCCTCCAGCAGGCCCATCAGCAAACCAGTGGCAACAATCGCCGGAATAATGGGAACGAAGATATCCCCCAGGGTTTTGATTGCCTTTTTAAACGGATTCATCTTCTGTGCCGCAGCAGTCTTTACGTCATCCTTTGTTGCGGTATCGATACCAGAAGCTTCTACAAATGCATCGTACACCTTATTCACAATTCCGGTTCCGAAAATGATTTGCAGCTGTCCCTGCGCCAAAAAGACACCCTTTACGCCGTCAATTTCTTCGATTGCTTCCTTTTCAATGCTTTTTTCATCTGCAACCACGAGGCGCAGCCGTGTTGCGCAGTGCGCGCCAGATATCAGGTTGGACTTTCCGCCGATTTTCTCTAACACCTGAGAAGCCATTTCTTGATAATTCATGATGATTCATCTCCTTATCGTCTATTGTATTCTTCTCTGTTGCTGTCATGGCTCCTGAAAAATCCTGTGTGCAAGAGAGATCCAGAACTTTCCACTTTTATTTTACACGTTATGAAATCGATTTCTTATTACAACTATAGTATATCAGAATTCGAGGAAAAAGAAAAGATGTAAAATCACCAAAATTAAAAATCGGCATTTGTGACAAAAAACAATTTATATGGAATTATTTTCATACGGTGCGGTTTGTGCTCTCCCGTTCAAACAGCTGGCACTGCATCTGTGCATTCTGAATCAATTCCACGTGATTCTGAATCATTTCCATCAGAATTGCCCCGGCCTCCATACCACCTGTCCGATGGCAAAGATTCACGGAAGTCAGGTGGGGATGATAAATGGCAGACATCCGGTTGTTGCCTACTGCGGAAACGCACACCTGATCCGGTACGGAAATTCCCGCCTGACGCAGGCAATCCATTGCGCCGAATGCCAACGTATCTGTCGCACAGAACACTCCATCAAAGGTTTCTCCCCGATCCAGCAGCTTCTGCATAGCAGCCTGTCCATCCGGCGTGCTGAAACCTTCACACTCCACAATCAATTGCTCATGCACTGGAATTTGATTTTTCAAAAGCGTGTCCATAAAGCCGCCCCGTCTGGCTCTTCCGGCAGCCTTATCCCGAAGCGTTACGCCCAGGTGTGCAATTCTTTTACAGCCGGAGCGAATCAGGCAGTCAGTTGCCTTTTCTGCTGCGCCGTAATCATCAAAATAGACACAGGACACACCGGATTCCTGCTGACTCAGCAGAACAATCGGCTTTTTATAGGAGTGCATAATGGCCAGATGCTTTTTGCTCATCAGAGTACCGATGAAAATAACACCGTCTACATTGTTGGTGCGGAAGATTTTCAGATATTCCAGCTCCCGTTCCGTATCATTTCCCGTATTTGCCAGCAGCACCTGATAGGAAGAATGGTTCACAATCTCTGTGATTCCGTCTACCATCCGTCCGATGGATTCTGAGCTGATCTTCGGAACGATAACACCAATCAGATTATTTCTTCCGGTGCGTAACGTCTGGGCAGAAGAACTGGGGGTGTAACCTGTACGTGCAATGACTTCTGCAATTTTCTGACGTTTTTCTTCGCTGACATAGCCGTTATTCAAATATCTGGATACTGTAGCAGTGGATACATTCGCAAGCTTTGCAATTGTGCTGATATTCATTTCCAATTCCTCTTTCTTCTCCAATTTTCCGAAGCTTCCCGACAGGGATATACTCCGGTTTTTCGCGTCTGTTTTGTTCCAGGCAGTCTGCCTGTGTCTTGATATAAAACAGACTCTTGCATTTTTCACAGTCGTTTTCTGTGAAAAATGTACATTTCCTATGTTAAGTATAACATAAGACACGCTGCATTGCAAGCATTTCCCAAAATTCCTGTCGATCATTTTGTAAAAAATCGTCCTTTTTGTCTCTTTTTTCAATTACAGCAAAATCACCTGGATCTGCACCGCGTCCAAAAAACAGGCAGCAGCTCTGTCAGTTCCAGATACACCGTCATTGCCGGAATCGACACATTTTTCACAGAGAATATTTTTACGGCAAGCAGAAGGAAAAGCGTTACAGCACCGCACAGCAGCTGCATACACCGTTCTGCTGTGTCCTGGGAAATCCCCAGCATTTCCAGCAAACACCGGCAAACCGCGCCGCCGTCCAATTTAGAATATGGCAGCAGATTCAGCGCGCCAAGTCCCAGATGCAGGGCTGCGGCCGTTATCTCCCCCACGCTCCAGGCGAAAGCCCCCAGCAGGAGATTGACAAGCGGCCCGGCGCAGTACACCAGAAAATCCTGAGAATATGCGCCGTATTCTGGTACCGGCGCAATCAAAATCCCGGCACTGCCCAGAGAAACGCGCTGCACCCTTCGATGAAACAAAAGCATTATGCACAGATGTCCCAGTTCATGGAGCAGACACGCCGACAAAAACAGAAGAAAAAAATAAGTTCCGTACAAAAGTCCAATTAGCGCACTAAGGACAAAAAAGCCAAATTCCGCTTCAACATAGATTCCACGCCAGCAAAACCGGATCATCGCTGCATCCATTGCTGCATGCTGTGCAGCAGTTGATCCAACCATTGCAGCGGCGGCGCATTCCGGTATTGTATGTATTGCTGAAGCAGCATGCTCTGCCACTCCGGCTTCAGCCAGTGCAGTACAAACAAAATCAAAACCAGCAAAATGCAAAGGATACACTGCGTCATTGCCACATCATCTGCACGCTGCTGCCGTGCACTGCCGCGATGTTCTCCGGACAGGTGCAGCACCTGTGTTTCGCTTTGCAGTTCTGCGGCAGCTTCTTCTTCCGGTACATTTGAGATTTCAGATTCCTGCATCATCATTGTGTTCCTCCCAGTAAGTAATTTCAGAGCCTGTTTCACCATATGATGTGCGCCTGGAAAATATACATCTGCCCGAACCGCAAAAAACCGCAGAAGGCTGCACAGTATCACAGCTCCCTGCGGTTTTCCCATCGATTCTTTTGAAAAAAGCGATTATGTCTCCGGTGTCTCCTTTTTTATTTTGAATATCACACGGAACAAACCTGTCAGCAGGCGCGGACTCTTTACAACCACAATCTTCATAAAAATGTCCTCCTTTCAAGTACATTCCAGTATATTCAGTGTTCGCAATATTGGTGCATCTTATCACAAATCCGATGAATCGGAATCCGTTTTCTTATGCTGCCGAATTTTGTTCTTCAGATGCTTTCCGGAGATATAGTGCACATCCCGGTATTTTTCCAGCATATCCCGCAGCGGAATCCCTGGATGCATTGTAAAGAAAAAGTGTGGCTTTCTATATTTGGCAAATGCCCCTCGTACATCCTCCCGCAGTTCTTCCAGCAGGACGACAATGCCGCTCTCTGCCGCGAAGGAACGGATTTTCACCATCAGGTGTGTGGAATAGGCCACATCCAGTACGAAAATGCCATAGAAAAATCCGATGACAAAGGAGAATGCCAGATTGATTGACAGCCAGTGCAGCGCCGACAAAATATGGGGATGAATCAGGAAATAGTAGCATGCGCTGAGTACCATCCAGAAGAAGGAAAACAGCGGACAGATAATACCGCCGATATTGCCCCACCGGTCAGAATAATCCCAAAGCTTGATTTTCATGCCATGGATAAAAATTACGCCGGCAACATATTCCAGCAGTGTAATCGCGACTGCCATCAAAAGAAACAGCAGCAACTTCCGCAGCCATGCCTGTTCAACTGCAATCAAAGGCTCCAGCTCTGCCAGCAAGTACAGCACACACAAGCTGGAACCATACAGCGGCAAATACGGCCCTATCAGAAAGCCGGGATTCACCCAATGGTGCGCGGAGAAAAAGCGGCGAAATACCACTTCAAGCACCCACCCTAAAATACTGCCGATACAAAATAAAAACGCCAGTGTGAGAAATAAATTCATCCTGTTGCCACGCTCCTCTCTGTAAATTCTGTCGAAGCAGCAACATCTGGCTGTGATTGGAACAGCTGCTGTTCTATGCAAGCATTTAAGCACGCTTCAATGGTATCATAGTGTACCTGTATGGCTTCCAATCCCATTTCCAGATCGCCCCGTAAAAGGCTCTTGTAAAGCTGCTCATGCACCAGCTTTTGTTTTTGGTGCAGTTCCTCCGTGCCGTCTGCCAGAAGCAAATTCATCTGCGTGGAACAAATCGCCCAGACAGACTGCATAATATTCTTCATCAACTGATTGCCGGAGGCTTCCATCAGCCAGATATGAGATGCCTCATCCGCCTCTATGCTGTCCAGCACATTGCCGTACCAGATGCGTTCCAGCAGATGCTTGAGTGCATCCAGATCCAGCTGATCCCGCCGGGCAAACGCCAGGCGAAGGGCTTCCTGATCCATCATACGCCGCACCTGACAAACCTCTTCCGGCGAAATATGTTTCAGCAGCAGGATAATATGCAGTGTCTCCTGCAAACGGTCTGTAACGTTTCCGGTCAGGCGGTAATTCTTTTCCGCATCCTGTTCCAGAATTCCCATCATCTGAAAATGCTGAACAGCCCGTCTGACAGCCAAGCGATTCATTTTCATCTCTTTCGCCAGCGCCGCTTCTGTGGGAATGATCGATTCCTGCTGTAGTTTTCCATGCTGAATGGAACCGATCAGCTCTTCGGCCAGACGCCGGTATGCTTCCTGTTCTGTATACATGCAAATCCCCTTGATTCAACTGCGTGTATCCTGCACCTTTTTGCACACAAACGGGGAAAAAGATACAGTTCGCAAAAATGTGTTGTATATATGACAATTCCATTTTATTTTTTATGGAACGTCCGTATTTTACTCATTATAGCATGGCCGTATGATGATTTCAACAATAAAATATGAACTGCGAAGGCCACAGGCATCCTCTAATTTTTCAGCAGTATTTCTGTATCTGCTTTTTTTGCAGCAAAAGTCTTGCATTCCTTGTGAAAATATGATAAAATAAAAGAGATATGAGTCTTTTGAAAAAGAAAGGAATTTGCAAGGATGCAGAATGTGATTTTAATTGGGATGCCAGGTTCTGGAAAAAGTACGCTAGGTCGTATTTTGGCGGACTCCCTCTCCTACCACTTTATTGATACTGATGATGTCATCATGGACACATATGAAAAAACGCTAATGCAGCTGATTGAAGAAAACGGCACAGAGGGTTTCATTACATTAGAAGGAAAGGTGGTTCAGTCCATCCACACCAACCAGGCAGTGATTTCCACTGGCGGAAGCGTTATCTATCATGAAGGCGCTATGGCATATTTAAAATCCATTGGTTTTGTCGTATATCTGCACCATGCATTAAATGATTTAACGCAGCGTGTTGGAAATCTGGTAACACGGGGTGTGGTTTGTCACGGCGGATGCGAAACACTCCAGGAGTTGTTTGATGAGCGCTGTCCGCTGTATGAAAAGTATGCCGATCTCACCGTTGATCTCACGAAATGCACCCTGCCGGAGTGCAACCAGCGTCTGCTTTCTGCCGTACAGAAGCAGCTGAAAAAAATTGCGGCACAATCTAAGTAAAAAGCTTATCCTTCCAAAAAAATTCAGAGAAAACGAAAACGGATGCAGAAAAAACTGCATCCGTTCTTTTTGCTATGCGGTTACAAACTGATTGCGCTCCTGGTGGTACACATACCCCACGTCCTTCAGTTTTTCTGCAATCTCAGAAGCATCCAAGTCCATGGACTTGCACAAATCCTCCAGAGAGCTGTAATGATCCCGCAGCTGTGTATTCAGATAGCTCATCAGGATAATCGGATCATTTGGAATCGGCATCCGCATTCACCTCGCTTTATGATTTCCGTTGCTATGCGCGCTCAGGACGCAATAAAGACACAGAATGCCCGGTATGTCATATAGACATCCAGCTTGGAAACCACTTCAAACGGTGCATGCATCGAGAGCACCGGAACACCCACATCAATTGTATCAATGTCCAGATTTGCAATATAAGCTGCAACAGTTCCGCCGCCGCCTGCGTCTACTTTGCCCAGTTCTCCTGTCTGCCATACAACATTTCCATTGTCCAGAACACGGCGAACAGTTCCCACAAATTCTGCAGATGCATCAGAAGTGCCGGATTTGCCCCGTGCGCCGGTAAACTTGGTAACGCAAACGCCGTGGTTGAGGTAAGCACAGTTTTTCTGCTCCATGACATCCGGGAATGTGGGGTCAAATGCTGCATTGACATCCGCAGACAAGCACTGCGAAGCATGCATCACATGGCGTCCCTTTACGCCAAAGCAATCTGCCAGATCTTCCAGGAAGTAGGGCAGATAAGAAGAACAAAGACCGGTATTGCCGTCACTGCCGGTTTCTTCCTTGTCTGTCAGAATTGTCACAGCGGTGTGTACCGGTGTCTTGCAGTCCAGAAGCGCGCGCAGTGCCGGATAAGCACAAACACGGTCATCGTGTCCATAGCCGCCGATCATGCTGCGGTCAAAGCCTAGTTCCTTTGCCGGGAATGCCGGGACTGCTTCCAATTCTGCGGACAGGAAATCAGTTTCAGTCATGCCATATTTTTCATGCAGGATGTGCAGAATATTCAGCTTCACCTGCTCGCTCTCTTCGTCTTTATTAAAGGGCATAGAGCCTACCAGAATGTTCAGTTCTTCTCCCCGTACAATTTCTGTAGCCGGGCGCTTCATCTGCTGAGGTGCCAGGTGCGGCAGAAGGTCTGTAACACAGAAGACCGGATCTCCTGCATCTTCCCCGATATTTACAGTTACCGAAGTGCCGTCTGCTTTTACCACAACGCCGTGCAGGGAGAGGGGAATTGCTGTCCACTGATACTTTTTAATGCCGCCGTAGTAATGGGTTTTGAACATTGCCAGTTCATGATCCTCGTACAGCGGATTCTGCTTCATATCCAGACGGGGGGAATCGATATGCGCAGCACACAGGCGAACGCCTTCTGTAATCGGTGCGGTGCCGATTACAGCTGCAATGATTGCCTTGCCCCGGTTGTTTACATAGATTTTATCGCCGGCTTTCAGAGACATGCCAGGAGTAAACGGCACAAATCCGTTGTTTTCCAGCAATGCAGAGGCTGTTATCACAGCTTCCCGTTCTGTTTTGGATGCATTCAAAAATGCAATGTAATCCGCTGCAAAAGCATCGCTTTCTGCCTGCTGTGCGGCATCAATCCGCAAAGCGCCGTGTTTTGCCTGTGCAAACAGGGCTTCTTTCTGTTCCTCTGCTGCTGATTTTTTTGCTTCCATCTGAAATTCCTCCATTCTCAGAATAAAACAGCCGGTCTTTTTTGCATGTACATCTCAGACCAGCAGTCCATATTTGGTTTCATAATAACGGATCGTCTTGGCAGACAGTTCCTGTGCTGCGTCCCAGAGATCCGAAAAATCTGCATTATTTTCCAGTACTGCGTCTGAGTGTTCCCGAAAAAAGGACTCACTCAGCTGTACATCCATGCGCTGTTTTGCCGTATCTGCGGGAATGTGATCCCGCTGCATAATCCGCTGCTGCCGCAGATCCGCATCTGCCACAACAGAAATAATCAGGTCACAGAAATCGTCTGCCCGGCTTTCAAAAAGCGTGGGGGCATCCAGTAGAATCAGCTTATGGTTCTGCTGGGAAAACCGATGAATCATGCGCAGAATTTCTCCCATAATATATGGATACATTATCGTATTGAGCATTTCGAGTTTGCGATGGTCAGAAAATGCAATTGCTGCCAGTGCCTGGCGATCCAGTTCCCCGTCCGGAAGCAGTATCACATCCGAGAAGCACTCCCGAAGATCTGCCAGACAGTGAGAGCCACGCTTGACTACCATGCGTGAAATTGCATCTGCGTCGATCAGCCGGAATCCGTTCTGGACAAACACCTTTGAAACGGTACTTTTTCCGGCACCGGTCTGACCGGTCAGACCAACTACCATCACACCATCGAGACTGTTCATACTTGTATCACCTCAAATCCTGCCGCACGAATCAGACGGTTATAGACGGCGAGCCCTACGCCGTCTGCACTGGGCGCACGCACAAATACCAGCTGCGCGCCCAGGTCATCCAATTCCCGCAATTTTGAAAAAATCTGCTGTGCCTGCTCCTGATCATTTTTTCCATAGGTCAGGATCGGCACGGAGAGCGTTTCGCCCTCTCCGTCAAACACCAATGCATATGTATGCGCTGTCTTGCGCTGTTCTACCAATGCGGCAAATCCTTCCCAGGAGCCGTCTGCCAGAATCACATGTGCACGGGGCGAATAATGTTTATATTTCATGCCGGGAGAACGAACGGTCTGCCCTTCCTTCAGCTGATGCAGAATGGCCGGATCCAGCGACACATGCGCCGCCACAGATTCCAGCATTTCCTTAGTCACATAGCCAGGACGCAGAATCCGCACAGTATCTGCTCCCTCCAGGGAAATCACTGTAGATTCCACACCCACGGTACAGGGGCCGCCGTCTACAACTGCCGCAATTTTTCCCTGCATATCCCGCATAACATGCGCCGCTGTTGTCGGGCTGGGATAGCCGGAGATATTGGCAGAAGGCGCTGCAATGGGCACACCGGACAGCCGGATCAGCGCCCTTGCAACCGGATGAGACGGCATGCGGATTCCCACTGTGTCCAGTCCGCCGGAGGTGATCTCCGGAATTGATGCCTGTTTGGGAAGAATCATGGTCAGCGGCCCCGGCCAGAACTGTTCCGCCAGGCGTTTCGCCAGCGGCGGCACCTCTGCCGCAATTTCCGTGAGCTGTTCCATAGATGCAATATGCACGATCAGCGGATTATCTGCCGGCCGTCCCTTAGCCGCAAAAACCTGTGCCACAGCCTGGGGATTTCTGGCATCTGCCGCCAGACCATAAACTGTTTCTGTAGGAATGCCCACTACCTGACCGTCGTGCAGCATCCTGGCTGCTTCCCATAAATCTGCTGCACAATCTTTGAGTTCTTTTGTTTCCACGCCGCTACGCCTCTTCCTGCTGCCCTGCCAGCCGTGCCAGTTCGTCTGCGGTAGCAAGCGCATCCAGCACTTCGTCCAGATTTCCGTTCATAATATCTTCCAGGCGGTACAGTGTCAGTCCGATGCGGTGATCCGTCATTCTCCCCTGTGGGAAGTTATAGGTACGAATCCGCTCGGAGCGATCACCGGTGCCCACCTGCATTTTCCGTTCCGATGCAATTTTGTCATTCTGTTCCTGCAGCATCTGTTCATACAGACGGGAACGCAGAATTTTCATTGCCTTATCCTTATTTTTATACTGGCTGCGCTCATCCTGACATTCTACAACCAATCCGGTAGGAATATGTGTGATGCGCACAGCAGATTCGGTTTTGTTAATGTGCTGTCCGCCGGCACCGCTGGCACGGAACACATCAATCCGCAGATCTGTGGGGTTGATTTCCACAGAAACCTCATCCGCTTCTACCAGTACGGCAACCGTAACTGTAGAAGTATGGATTCTGCCCTGAGACTCCGTTTCCGGTACACGCTGTACCCGGTGCACGCCGCTTTCATATTTCAGCCGGGAATAGGCACCATCGCCCAAAATGGAAAAGCTGATCTCCTTATAGCCGCCCAGCTCTGTTTCATTTGCGCTGAGTACTTCCTGCTTCCATCCCCGTGACTCTGCATACATGGTGTACATCCGATAAAGAGATGCCGCAAACAAAGAAGCCTCTTCTCCGCCCGCACCGCCCCGGATTTCAATAATGACATTGCGGTCATCATCCGGATTTTTCGGCAGAAGCAGCCGCTTTAAATCATTTTTCAGCTGTTCCAGTTCTTCTTTGCTGCTTTCCAGTTCTGCCTGTGCCATTTCCCGTAGCTCCGGGTCTGTTTCACCGCTGTCCAGCAGTTCCTTCGCTTCTGTAAAATTCTGCTGCGTGCGCAGATACGCATGATACTTTTCCATGATTGGTTCCATGTGCTTGTATTCCCGCATCAGCTGTGCATACTGCTGATTGTCCGAAATCACATCCGGATCCACCATGCGCTTCTGCATTGCCAGATAATTTTCTTCCATTTGCCGAAGCTTTTCCAGCATAACCGTATCCGTCCTTCTTCTTTATAAATTAAAATATGCCGTCTGCAAATCAAATTGCAGACCCTAGGTATTTCGCCGGCGCAGAAAAGCTACGCCTTGCTGCCGTCTTCTTCTGAAGGGGTGTCTCTTCGAATCTCTTTAATCCGCCGTTCGATTTTATTGCGCGGCACCATAAATTCTCTTCCGCATCCGGTACAGCGCAGTTTAAAGTCCATTCCTGCCCGGATAACGTACATAGTCTGACTGCCGCATGGGTGCGGTTTTTTCATCAGCAGGATATCAGCCGGCCGGACATCCATATCTGTCACCATCCTCTATCGAATCACAAGTACATTATATTATACCCTATTTCTTTCCGGATGGCAATATCTCCGGAAAATATTTTTTTGTCTTTGTATAAATACTCTAAAACCGAGGGTGGAAATCCGGTAAAGTTTCATAAATGCAGATTTTATTTTTCCATTTTCTCACATTTGAAACACAATTGCCGCGCAGCACCCGGACATTCCCCGGCATAAAGGAAACGTCCTGCGCATAAACTGTATCATTTCCAGGTCTCGTACTTCACAGTCAAAACAGATCTGATCATCCGGGAGGTCAAAACTATGCAGTATTTACCAGAAGGAAGCCGTATCCATACCATAGAAAATCAACATGCATTATCCAGCATTGCCGCCATGGAACGGGCAATGGCGGCAGGCACAATATTGGAAGCCAAAGCCATTCTCTGTGACAGTAACCACAATCTCATTGTACAGCTCCCCTGCATGCGCGGGATCATTCCCAGAGATGAAGGCGCCATGGGAATTGCAGAGGGCACCACACGGGATATCGCTCTCATTGCCCGTGCCGGAAAGCCGGTCTGCTTCCGGATTCTCCGAATGGAAACCGATGAAAACGGGAATCCTACTGCCCTGCTCTCACGCCGTCTGGTACAGGAAGCATGCTGGGCACAGTATCTCTCCCAGTGCCGGCCGGGGGATATTATACCGGCAGTTGTCACTCATCTGGAGCGATTCGGCGCCTTTGTGGATATCGGCTGCGGTATTCCGTCTCTCATCCCCATTGACCGTATCTCTGTCTCCCGTATCTCACATCCACGGGATCGGTTTTCTGTAGGACAGTTCATCCATGTGGTGATACGGCAGACAGAGGAAAACCGTGTTCATCTCACCCACCGGGAACTGCTGGGAACCTGGGAGGAAAATGCCGCGCAGTTTTCCGCCGGGCAGACCGTTCCGGGGATTGTCCGCTCTGTGGAATCCTACGGCATCTTTATTGAACTGACGCCAAATCTTGCAGGACTGGCAGAACTACAGGAAAATGTCTTTGCAGGACAGCACGCCAGCGTTTACATTAAAGCCATTCTTCCGGAAAAAATGAAAGTCAAGCTGATTCTCATTGATGCGTTTTCCAGCAGTGAACCGCCGGAACCGCTGCACTACTTCCTGGAAAGCAGCCACATGGATTACTGGCAGTACACACCGGACTGCTCCGGCAAAGTCATTGTTTCTTCCTTCGAGGAAATGCCCTCTTAACCCTGTGCCGTATGCAGAGATCACACGATTTTCCGGCTTTCTGCATACCATAAAATCAGAAGCAGACTGCTTCTGCATTTTGCACAGAAAAGAGGTTTTTTATCCATGCCAAAAGTTTTTTTAAGCCCTTCGACCCAGGAATGGAATCCCTATGCCGGCAGCGAAAACGGCAACGAAGAGCTGTATATGAATCTCATCGCGGACCGAATGGAACCCTACCTGCGTTCCAGCGGCATCACCTATGTCCGGAATGACCCTGACCGCAATGTGGGCGGTGCCATCGCCGACTCCAACGCTGGCTATTTTGATGTACACCTAGCACTCCACAGTAACGCAGCGCCGGAACATCTCGCCGGGAAGCTGCGGGGCATTGATGTCTACTATTATCCATATGACAAATACAGTGAAATGCTGGGGGTAATCACGGCCAACAACTTTATGAGCATTTATCCCCTTCCGGACAAATGTACCGCACGGCCGACCACCAATCTGGGCGAGGTCACCCAGACAAAGGCGCCGGCAATCCTCTGTGAAATCGGCTATCACGACAACGAACAGGATGCAGACTGGATTCGGGGTAATCTGACGCAGATCGCTGAAAACTTAACGCAGTCTCTCTGCGATTACTTTGGGATTCCTCTGATTGAACCTGGGCCGATTGTCCGCGGCACAGTGGTCACAGACGGAAGCAATCTGAATATCCGAAAGTTCCCTTCTACAGAAGGCGAAATCATCGGCACCATTCCAAACGGAAGCGCCGTAACCGTCTACAGCCGCACCAATGGCTGGGATGTTATCTCCTATCAGGGAACAGTGGGCTACGCCTGCAATGAATATATTGTACTTTAAGCCTTTCCCCGGAAATGCTTGCATTTTTTCGCCATTTCAGGTATAATAAACTTATCCCTCAGCAGACGGATTCCGGCTAAAAAACATGTGCCGGCGATTTGAGTGTCTGCTGCAATCTGAAAATAAAGGAAGTGCAATACATTCATGAAAGACGGATGGATTAAAATTGCCTGTGTCACACCGCCGCTCCGTGTGGCAGACTGCACCTATAACGCAGAAAAAATCATAGAACTGGCAGCCGAAGCTGCTGCAAACGGCGCGAAACTCATTGTTTTTCCGGAGCTGTGCATTACCGGCTACACCTGCGGCGATTTGTTCTTGCAGGAGACGCTTCTGCAAGGGGCAGAGACTGCGCTCTGTTCCATCCTGGAACAGACAAAGCAATGGAATGCGGTTATTGTGACCGGCCTTCCTTTTGCACATCAGGGCACCCTGTACAACTGTGCCGCTGTCTGCTATCAGGGACAGATCTTAGGCATGATTCCAAAGCAGAATCTGCCGAATTACAGCGAGTTCTATGAGATGCGGCATTTTACGCCGGGGCCGGATGCATGCGATATGACGCATCCCCTTTCTCTGCACACCAATCCTGCCGTTTCTTTCCCCTTTGGCGCAAAGCAAATTTTCACCTGCAAACAGCTGCCGGACTTTACGTTTGGCGTAGAAATATGTGAGGATGTCTGGGTGGGCGATACACCCTCTGTCACCATGGCAAAATCCGGCGCCTCCCTTCTGCTCAATCTCTCCTGTAGCGATGAGATTATCGGGAAGGAAGACTACCGCCGCACTATTTTAAAAGCCAAATCCGGCAGCCTTCTCTGCGCCTATGCCTATGCAGATGCCGGCTTCGGGGAATCTACCCAGGACATGGTTTTTGCCGGACACAACCTGATTTTGGAAAACGGTTCTATCCTGGCAGAATCCCAGCTTTTCACGCAGGGCATTCTATACGGCGAGGTGGACGTTCAGCGGCTGAACGGAGAGCGGCGCCGTTCCAACACATTTTGCGCCGCAAAGCCGGAAGAAGCCGCTCCGGTTCGCTATTTTTCCATGCAAGCAGAAAAGACAACACTAACGCGCCACATCGATCCGGCTCCCTTTGTCCCCAGCGGAAGTGCCGAGCTTTCCCAGCGCTGTGAAAAAATCCTGACGCTCCAGGCAATGGGACTTGCAACACGGCTCCGCCATATTGGGTGCAAAACTGCGGTTGTGGGGCTTTCCGGCGGTCTGGATTCCACGCTGGCGCTGATTGTTATGGTACACGCCTTTCAGATCTGCGGCCTGGATCCTGCCGGCATGCTGGCTGTTACAATGCCCTGCTTCGGCACAACGGACCGCACATATCAAAACGCCTGCCGCCTGGCACAGGCCTATGGCGCTACACTGCGGGAAATCCCCATCCAGAAAAGTGTGCGCCAGCATTTTACCGACATCGGCCAAAGCGAAGACGTGCACGATGTAACCTATGAAAATTCCCAGGCACGGGAGCGCACACAGGTGCTCATGGATCTGGCCAATCAAAACGGCGGCATTGTCATCGGCACCGGCGATTTGTCAGAACTGGCGCTGGGCTGGGCAACCTACAACGGTGACCATATGAGCATGTATGCCGTAAATGCCTCCATCCCCAAAACGCTGGTACGCTATCTGGTTGCCTATGAAGCATCTCAGGCAGATTCTGCTCTGCGTGACATCCTACAGGATGTGCTGGACACACCGGTCAGCCCGGAACTGCTGCCCCCGGAAAAGGACGGGACCATTGCCCAGAAAACGGAAGAACTGGTGGGGCCGTATGCACTCCATGACTTTTTCCTGTACTATGTTCTGCGAATGGGATTCTTGCCCCACAAAATATATGAGATGGCATGCCTGGCATTCCGGGGAACCTACGATGCAGAAACCATCCTTAAATGGCTGAAGAAATTCTACTGGCGTTTCTTCTCCCAACAGTTCAAACGCAGCTGTCTGCCAGACGGCCCGAAGGTCGGCAGCGTCACACTCTCCCCCAGAGGTGACTGGCGCATGCCCAGCGATGCCTGCGTTGCGCTGTGGCAAAAGGATCTGGAAACGCTATAAGAACTGCATTCGTTCTGCGCTGTTTTCTTCCAGAACCAGTAATTCAAAACCTGTCTTCACAAGCGTATACAAGTGTCTTTTCGGCAAATTTTGCTGCATACTGCGTGAAAAACACTTGCCGGGCGACAGCCCGCCTGCGTATTTTCGCCTTGTCTGCAACAAAATTATACTCGAAAATCCACACATATTTCTTTTGAAGACAGATTTTCAGAAATAAAGCATATGAAAAACTGTACCTCCCTGTTTCCATTAAAACAGAAAGGTACAGTTTTTTGTATATTAGCCGGGAATAATAGCAATATGATATGAACGGGTTCGAGCCTGCAAATTTATCATCTAAAAAACATCTGCACTCCTTCTGGCATCCAGGAGGCATAGAGCAGCAGCGGCAAAAGGTACAGCGCCGCCGTCCCGAACAGAATTCCCAGAATTGCACCGCACAAGACATCCGTGGGATAATGCGCCCCCAGATACAGCCGGGAGAACGCAATCGTAAAGGCTATCAGAAGCGCAGGCAAACCAAACCAAAACGGCAGTGTACACAAAAACACCGTAGATACGGCAAAAGAACTGGACGTATGCCCGGAGGGAAAGGAAAAATCCTGCGGCCGTTTGATGAGCACAATCAAGTCCTGTATCCGGTTAAATGGTCTGTCACGGCCGATCAGATTTTTTAAAAGCACATTGATGACCAAAACTGAACACAACAGCGCCAGAAATCCGGCCGCCGCCGCAAAACGTGTTTCCCGAAAAAAGAGCAATATGATACAAAGTGCGATCCATAAAATGCCGCCGTTTCCCAAAAATGTTGCCGTTTTCATGAAAATCGTCAGCCATGTCCGGCGCAGATGGTTCTGGAGCCATAACAATGCAGAATCATCCCACAAATGAAACTTATGAAGCATCAATATCACACCCTTTCCAAATCATTTGTGCTGATTTCAGCTTTCCATTTTAGTATATCACAATCAGCAGAATAATACAAGAGATTTCATCGGCTTTTCATACTGTTTTAACACAAAAGGCAATATCGATCCCAGTATATTTGTTTCTGTTTAAAGCAAATATGAAATAAAATAATTTGAAAAGTTGGCTGAAATCTATTGACATTGCACAATAAATGTGATATGATAAAAGCATCTTAAAAATTTGAGGAGGATTGGAATGAAACCTTTTTCCAAAAAAATATTGACGCTGTTGACAGCAGGCGCAATCGCTGTTAATAGCGTGGTATTTTATTCTTTTATCACCACCGCAGCAGATGGTGCAACAAAGTATGAATTTGAGGACGGAAAAACCACTGGCGGCGCTGCTGTCCAGGACAGTTCTACAAATCGTTATCAGGAGGGGGCATCCGGTGACAAATTTGTATTCCTGGAGAGTGGCGGAGACACTGCTTCCGTTACCGTTCCGGTGGAGACAACCGGTATGTACAACATCACCATTCATCTCAGCGCGCCTTTCGGCGACAAGACAAATACCCTGCTGGTAAATGACGTTGATCAGGGTAATTTCAGCGTGGAAGAAAACGATGCCGGTGTCTGGAAAGACGTTGCATTCAATGCAGTTAAGCTGAATGCCGGCGATAATACCATTACCGTAAAGGGCAGCTGGGGCTGGATTGATCTGGACTATCTGACAGTAGAAAGCGCAACCATGCCGGATATCTCCGCATCGCAGATCACCTGCTCTGACACCAATGCAACTGCGGAAACACAGAACCTCATGTCCTATCTGGCAAGTGTTTACGGCGAGCACGTTATTTCCGGTCAGCAGGAAATCTACAAGTACGGCCCGCACGACTTCTCCTATGAATTTGACTACATTAAGGATACCACCGGAAAGCTCCCGGCTATCCGCGGATTTGACTATCTGAACTGCAACCCGCTGTACGGCAGTGAAGACGGTACAACCGACCGTATCATTGAATGGGTAAACAACAATCCGTATGCAGACAATCATGGTATTGCAACTGCTTCCTGGCACATTACCGTACCGAAGAAGTTCTCCAGCTATAACCTGGGTGACAGTGTTGCCTGGGCAGATGCAACTTACGTTCCGAAGGACACAGACTTTGAGCCTTCCAAGATTCTGGAAGAGGGCACCAAGGAACGGGAATACTATATGCTCTGCCTGAAGGGTCTGGCTGCTGAGCTGACAAAATTGCAGGATGCAAACGTTCCGCTGATCTTCCGTCCGCTTCACGAAGCAGAAGGTTCCGGCGGTGAAAATGGTTCCTGGTTCTGGTGGGGCAAGGAAGGCTCTGCTGTTTACAAGCAGCTGTGGGTTCTCACCTATCAGACACTGACAGAAGAATACGGCCTGCACAACCTGATCTGGGAATGGAACAGCTACAACTATGCAACTTCTGAAAACTGGTATCCGGGCGATGAATATGTAGACCTGATCGCATATGACAAGTACAACTGCACCAACTGGTCTACCGGAAGCGCTGTTCTGGAACACAATGACAGTGCCATCAGCAGCACTTTCTATGGCATCATGCAGAAATATGACAGCAAGAAAATGGTTGCAATGTCTGAAAATGACAGCATCCCGACACTGAAAAACATGACCTCTGAAAAGGCTGGCTGGCTGTACTTCTGCCCGTGGTATGACGGCGGTTCTCCTGATACCAATTTCCTGACCAACGAGCTCTTCAACAAAAAGGAAGATCTCATCGAAATGTATCAGAGCGACTACTGCATCACACTGGATGAGCTGCCGGATGATCTGTACACCAATGGTCAGCCTATTGTAACAAAGCCGACTACAACACAGGATCCCTCCAAGACAACAACCACAAAGCCGACCACTACAACTACTCCGGCTGTAAAGGGCGATCCTGCAACAATCAAGAAGAGTACAAACGGCTGGACGATTTCTTTTGACCGTGCAATTGAAGATACTGTTATCCTGGATCTCAAGGCTGACAGTTCTGTAAGCTATGCAAACGGCTGCGTTGGTCTCTCTACAACTGTAGATGATGTAGACTACTGGCTGTCTTTCAAGTGGGAAATCAAAAAGTCTGGTGAGGTTACTGTAAATCTGTCCAAGCCGGAAGAAGTTTCCTACAACAACGGCACCGATAAGGTCACAGACAAGGATCTCATCGAAAAAATTGTAAAGGAAGCACAGAAAAATACTTCCGCAGAAGTACAGGTATGGTGGGCAAATGACGGAAGCGGCGAAGATGTCAGCACCTCTCTGGTAGAGCTGGTAAATGCATACCTTCCGAAAAAATCCACTTCTTCTGAAACTACTACAACTACTGAAACAACACCTGCTGTAACTGAATCTGAAACAGAAACTTCTACCACTACCACAACCGCTTCTGATATTGATACGGTTACTTCAACCACTACAACAACTGTAAGCACTGCAACAGATGACCCGATTACAACTACTACCACAACTACCGGCGCTGTCGATCCGAATTCCATCCTGTATGGTGATATCACCCTGGACGGCAAGATTGATCTGGTAGACGCAGTTATGCTGAATAAGGCTGTCGCAGATCAGGTTACACTTTCTGACGCAGCTAAGTTAAACGCTGACTGCCAGGCTGACGGAGAAATCAACGGAAATGACTCCATTACGCTCCTGCGGTTCCTGGTAAAACTGGAGAACTCTCTCCCTGTTCTTCCGGTTTCGTAAAAAAGCCAATATGTTCCTCTAAATTATGAGCTGCTGTATTCTCAGACCTGCTTCCTGTACGGAAACAAATGAGCACAGCAGCTCATTTTTATGGGATACACCGGCATAGAAAGGACTCGTTTCATTTTACCATGCAAGAACAGAAAAAACCTCTCCTGCAACGCGGCGGCGTTGTTTGCCTTTGCGCCCTGATCTGTACTGGATTGTGGGGCAGCGCGTTTCCCTGCATTAAAATCGGATACCGCATCCTGGAAATTTCCTCCTCTGATACAGCATCTCAGCTGTTATTTGCCGGACTTCGTTTCACCATTGCCGGTATCCTTACCATTTTATTCGGAAGTATTCTGCAAAAAAAGATACTGCTTCCACATGTACATTCTCTCTCCAAAATCGCCGGCATTAGTCTGTTCCAAACCATTTTACAGTACATCTTCTTTTACATCGGACTGGCGCATACTGCCGCCGTGAAAAGTTCCATTTTAGGCGGAACTGGCGTGCTGTTTTCCATCCTTCTGGTATGCCTGGTTTTTCGGCAGGAATCCATGACACTGCCCAAGCTTCTGGGGTGCCTCATCGGCTTTGCCGGAATCTGTCTGGTGAGCATTTCCGGAAGCGGAAGTACGCTTCGCTTTGATTTCCATTGGAACGGAGAAGGTGCACTACTGCTGTCCAATCTGGCAAATGCCATCTCCCCGATCTTGCTTAAACAATTCTCCAAAACTGAAAATCCAGTTATGCTCAGCGGTTATCAATTTTTCTTTGGCGGCATCTGCATTACGATACTGGCGCTCTTAGAGGGCGGTTCCTTCTCTCTTCATGGAATTACACCCGTTCTGCTGCTCCTATACATGGCTATGATTTCCGCAGTTGCTTACACGCTGTGGGGCATTCTGCTCCAGCAAAATCCGGTTTCCAGTGTGACGATCTATGGCTTTACCATTCAGATTTTCGGAGTGCTGCTCTCCGCAGTTTTCCTGGGCGAATGGGAACAAATCCGATTTTCCACACTCCTGGCACTGCTCTTTGTCTGCCTGGGGATTTTTCTCGTCAACCGCCCTACTTCCTTTTTCCAGAAAAAGAAACAGTAATCCAAATGAAAAAGCTCGTGAACCTAAAAAAGATTCACGAGCTTTTGTTTTAGAATCTGTCTTCACGAGAAATATACGTGGGTTTTCGAACATCATTTTTAAGGACACATGGTATTCGCTTGTGAGGACGAATTCTTAGTTCTGCCAGCGCTTTCGAAACTCACAGGCTGAGATAGCCTCTGTGGTTCGGAAAACGCGGTTAAAATAGCTGGCATCCCGGATACCGCATGCCTCCGCAATTTTCTCCACACGCCAATCAGTAAACCGCAGCAGCTTTTTGGCGTAATTCATCCGGCACTGATTCATAAACTGAATGATTGTAACATGATACTGTTTCTTGAATTCCCGCAGCATATAGTATTTGCTCACATGAAACTGCTGGCTCAATCCTTCCAGAGTGATTTTTTCTGTAAAGTGTGCTTCAATGTATTGATGAATCTCTTCCCATTTCTTTGTATTTTCCATGCCGTGAGAAATCGCACGTCCATCTGTCAGCAGTTGCATCAGAATTTCATACAGCTTCTGAGAAAGAAACAACTCATAGTCACCGCATTCTTCCAGCAGCAGTGCCTGTATTTCCTGAAAAATCGGCAGGTACAGCGGCAGTACCTTTCCCCGTACAATTGTATCGTTTCGATTCCGGAACAACTCATAGAGGGATTCCAGTGCCTTTCCATTCCAATGAATCCACGCAATTTTCCAGGGATGCTTTTCACTGCTGCTGTGACAATATGGCTTGTGGCAATCCACAAAGGCAATATCTCCGGCCCGAAGGGTATAGCGCTGCGTTTCCTGAGAAAGTGTCCCCGTTCCTTCCAGCACCATCAGCAGCAAATAGGAATCCAGACTTTCCCGCACATAGTCATGGGCGTGTTTACAAGTCATTGTTCCGGTTTCCTGTACATAAAACAAGGCTTCCTTTGCAAGCGCAGACGGTGTTGCCAGAATCCGCTCCGAATCCATCCAGGTATCGGAAACTTCTTCCAGATTACAATTTCTGATTTCCATGACTCGCTCATCCTCTCCGCATTTCCACAATGTTTTATGCATTTGTTGATTTATGAGTTTTGACCCAACAGAAGAACAGCAGAATTCCTGTCATTGCGGCTGCGCTCCCAGCATTCAGCAGGGATTCTGAAAATGAAAAATGCCGTCCTGCAATCGGAATTTTTTGCAGTTCATCTGCAAATGCAATGATCGTACAGCAGACAATTGCCGGAATCGCCTGTTTCCAGATGGAAAATCGGTACAGCAGCCAGTGAAACAGCAGCGTCATCATGGTACCCAATCCTGCGTAAAGAAAAACATGCGCCATTTTCCGCAGTTTTAGATTGAGCGCTGCAAGCTGTTCTGCTGTGGGATTCTGGTAGAGTAAGGCACCGATTTTTTTGGCAAAACGCATGCTGTCCTTTAAGGTCTCTGTTCCGTTTGCCGCAGAAAGCCGCCACATCAAAACCAGCCAGCCGCCCATGAGCAGCAATAATATCAATATTTTTCCTATGTGCGGAAAACGGGATACGGATTTTTCCCGTTGTTGTTTCATCTCTGCCATAGCTTATGCATTCCGCGTTTCGGCTTCACTGCTCAGTCGCAGCGACCGTATTTCTTCCGGTGTGAAGCAGTATTTTTTTCCGCAGAAATGGCAGCAAACTTCAATGGTTTCCTGCTCTTCCTCCAGGGATTGCAGTTCCTTTGCACCAAGGGACAGCAGCATCCGTTCTGTTCGCTCCCGACTGCAATCGCAGTGATATGCAACTTCTGCCTCATCCAGCAGATTCGGCTCCAGTCCATCCAAGAGCCGCAATGCAATCTGATCCGGTGTCATGCCTTCTGTCATCATTTTTGTCATAGGCGGCAGTGTTTTCAGATTATTTTCAATGGTGTCGATACAAGCATCACTGGCAAACGGCAACACCTGAATCAAATATCCCCCGGCCACCTGTACGGTTAAATCAGGTTTAACCAGCACGCCCAGTCCGCACACCGTAGGCGTCTGTTCACTGGTTGCAAAATACTGGGCAATATCCTCTGCAATCTCGCCGGAAACCAATGGGACAACGCCAACATAGGGTTCCTTTAGTCCCAAATCCTTTACGACAGATAAGGTACCATCCGCACCAACTGCACCGCCTACATCCAGTTTCCCCTGGGCATTCAGCGGCAGCTCTACAATGGGATGCTCCACGTCTGCCTTTACATTTCCCCGGCTGTCCGCTACAGCAGTCAGCATACCAGATGGCCCGCCGCCGGATACACGAAGAGTAATGGTATCATTCTGTCCCTTGAGTCCATATCCCATCATACTGGCAGCAATGGACAAACGCCCCAGCGCCGCTGTCACAACCGCAGAAGTCTGATGAATCTGTTCAATCTGTGCAACAATATCGGTGGCATCTACTGCGCATGCCACAACAGATGCATCTTTTGCAATTGCTCGTTTTAATCTTCCCATTTTTTATTCCTTTCTCGCTGCAACTACCATGCGCTGGCTGTCCTGTTTCAAAGGCTCCGTGGTATCCGCATGGTAAATGCCGATTACATGAAATCCTGCTTCCTTTAAGGCGTTCTCCACCTGCTCCGGCGCATAGGCACGCTCTGTTAGATGCTCTTCCTGCCGGACATAGCGTCCATCCGGCTCCTGCTGGAACAAATGCAGTGTAATCTCTACCGTGCACCCGTCCTCTGCCAGCATATTTTCCCAGACGCAGTATACATCCTCTGTCTCATACAGATATACCTGATCGCCCAGCAGAACCTGATGCTTATACAACGTATTCATATCAAATAAAAACAGACCGCCCGGTTCCGTCACTTCTGAAACCTTTTGAAATACCCGGCACACATCCTGGAAATCCGGAAGATGATTCAAGCTGTCCAGTGTGCAAATCGTCACATCAACAGTTCCGTACAGATCCAGTTCCCGCATATCCTGCTGCACATATTGTATCGCCAGTCCGTGCTCCATCTTTTTGTCCATTGCCTGACTCAGCATGCCGCAGGAATAATCCACACCGATGACATCATACCCCAGCTTGGCCATTTCTTCAGCCATTGTGCCAGTTCCGCACGCTAAATCTAGCAGAACATTGCCTTTGGCATGCAGATTCTCCTGAATCAATGTGTGAAAATATGCTGCTCTCGCCGGATAATTCACATTTTCCGTCAATGCATCATAGTAAAATGAAAATGTCTCATATCCTGTTGTATCTTGCATCCAATCACCTCTGTTCAAACGCCTTTCTCTTCCATTGACGCGCACCTTCTAAAACAGGGGATCACAGCACGGCCGTGTCCCCTGTCTTAAAAATGCATTTTCACTTAGCACATTTTAGCGCTTTTTCTTCGGATTCCGACGCTGGCCGTCAAAGCTGCCGTCACCGGCACCTGCATTCGGTGCGTCCGGCTTGGAAACCTGTTCCCGTTCCGGTGCCTGATTCTTCTGGAGACGAACTGTCAGAAGCATCCGCACGGTATCCTCCCGAATGGAATCTACCATAGCATCGAACATTTCAAAGCCTTCATACCGATATTCTACAACAGGGTTCTGCTGGCCGTAAGCACGCAGACCGATACCCTTTTTCAGTTCGTTCATATCGTCGATATGTGCCATCCACTTGGTATCGACTACCTTCAGCAGTACTACACGTTCCAATTCGCGCATTACCTCAGAACCGTACTCGTCTTCCTTCGCCTGATACAATTCCTTTGCCTTTTCAATCAGGGCATCTGTGATATCCTGTGCTGTCAGAGCAGCCAGATCTTCCTCATTGTATTCCAAGTCGTCTTCTTCTGTGATCCAGCCCTGGAAATGATCCCGCAGTCCAACCAGATTCCACTGCGCATGATCGGTTTCTTCCTCGTTAATATACTGCTTTACAGTAGAAGCAATGAGCTCTTCAAACATCTTGATAATGCTGTCGTGAATATCTTCTCCATCCAGCACCTGTGCACGCTGCTTGTAGATGATCTCACGCTGTGTATTCATAACATCGTCATAATTCAGGACATTCTTACGAATATTGAAGTTCCGTCCTTCTACTTTCCGCTGAGAGGATTCAATGATCTTGGTCAGCGCCTTGCTTTCAATCGGGGTATCTTCATCTACGTTCAGTGCACGCATCATGTTTTCCAGACGATCGCCGGCAAAAATACGCATCAGATCATCTTCAACGGACAGGAAGAAGCGGCTTTCACCTTCGTCACCCTGACGGCCGGAACGACCACGGAGCTGGTTATCGATTCTTCGGGACTCATGCCGCTCTGTACCCAAAATGTACAGACCGCCGGCCTTTTTCACATCAACTGCCTTTTCCTTGACATCTGCGCTGAACTTTTTATACAATTCCTGGTACACTTCGCGTGCATCCAGAACTTCCTGATCATCGGTATCTGCAAAGCCGATTGCCTCTGTGATGATTTCTTCCGGATATTCCCGTTTCCGCATTTCTGCCTTTGCCAGGAACTCAGCGTTACCGCCCAGCATAATATCCGTACCACGTCCGGCCATGTTGGTCGCGATGGTAACTGCACCCAGCTTACCAGCCTGTGCAACGATTTCTGCTTCCTTTGCGTGATACTTTGCGTTAAGAACTTCATGCTGAATTCCCTTGCGCTTCAGCATTGCAGATAGCAGCTCGGACTTTTCAATAGAAATGGTACCAACCAGAACCGGCTGACCCTTCTCATGACACTCGGCGATCTGCTCAATAATTGCCTTGTACTTGCCCTTTTCCGTACGGTAGATCAAATCAGTATGATCAATACGCTGTATCGGGCGGTTGGTCGGAACTGCAATTACATCCAGCTTATAGATTTCACGGAATTCGTCCTCTTCCGTCATTGCTGTACCGGTCATACCGGACAGCTTGGTGTACAGACGGAAGTAATTCTGGAAAGTAATGGTTGCCAGCGTCTTGGATTCCTGTGCAACCTTTACGCCTTCCTTAGCTTCAATCGCCTGGTGCAGGCCATCATTGAAGCGGCGGCCCAACATCTTACGGCCGGTAAATTCATCGATGATGATAACCTCGCCGTCTTCTACGATATAGTCAATATCCTTGCGCATAACACCATTTGCCTTCAGAGACTGGTTGATGTGATGCAGCAGTGTCATATTGTCTGGATCCATCAGGTTATCAACTGCAAAATATTCCTCTGCCTTTTTCACGCCGCGGCGTGTGATGGTTGCAGTTTTTGCCTTTTCATCTACAATATAATCCGCATTTTCGTTGATTTCTTCCTGATCCTGCTTGTCGTCCATTTCAACAACTGTTGCACCGCTCAGCGTCTTGCAGAACTTGTCCACTACGCCGTACAGTGCTGTCGACTTATCGCCCTTACCGGAAATAATCAGCGGTGTTCTGGCCTCATCAATCAGGATGGAGTCCACTTCGTCCACAATGGCAAAGTTGTGTTCCCGCTGTACCTTGTCCTTCTTGTAAATAACCATGTTGTCCCGGAGGTAATCGAATCCGAGTTCGTTATTGGTACCATATGTAACATCACAGTTATAAGCTTCCCGGCGCTGATCATTGGTCAGACCGTGAAGAATACAGCCAACTGTCAGTCCCAGGAACCGGAGTACCTTTCCCATTTCATCCGACTGGGTTTTTGCCAGATAGTCATTTACGGTTACAACGTGAACGCCCTTGCCAGGCAGTGCGTTCAGGTATGAAGCAACGCAGGCAACCAGCGTTTTACCTTCACCGGTTTTCATTTCGGCGATACGTCCCTGATGCAGGACAATCGCACCGATAATCTGTACCGGGAAAGGCTTTTTGCCCAAAACGCGGAATGCAGCTTCCCGGACTGTTGCCAGTGCTTCTGCTTCCATACTCTCCAGGGTTTCGCCGTCTTCCAGACGCTCCCGGAATTCGTTGGTTTTTTCCTTCAGCTCTGCATCAGACAATGCCTTGAACTCTTCATCCAGATCCAGAACCTTCTTTTTCAACGGCTCAATGCGTGCCAGCTCACGTGTGCTGTACGAGCCGAATACCTTACTAAAAATGCCCATTGGTTTACCGCCTTTATTCAAATTATACAATAATTAGTATAGCACATGGCTTTCTGTTTGTCAATAGAATTTGAAAGAATTTATACGCATATCGGAACAAAGCATTCCAAATCTCGCATGTTCCTTTTTTCACTTCCCGAAGGACGGACAAAATGCCGCCATGGGACATCCCTCACACTGTGGTTTCCGGGCACGACAGGTGTCCCGTCCGAACCATACCACCCGGTGACAGAAATCCGAAGAACGCTCCGGCGGAATCAGCGGACGCAGATCCTTTTCCACCTGCACCGGATCCTTGGATTTGGTCAGCCCCAGCCGTCCGGTAATGCGGATAAAATGGGTATCCGCCACAATGGCCGGCTTTCCGTACACATCACCGAGAATGAGATTGGCTGTTTTTCGCCCTACGCCGGACAGCGACAGCAGATCTTCCATATTGTCCGGCACTACGCCACCGAAATTTTGCAGCAGCTGTGCGGACATCTCCTGGATACTCTTGGCCTTCATATGATAGAATCCGCAGGGACGGACAATCTCTTCCAAATCCTGAATATCAGCCGCTGCCAGGGATTCCAGAGTGGGATATGCTGAAAAAAGCTTCGGGGTAATCAGATTCACCCGCGCATCTGTACACTGTGCAGAAAGCCGCACTGCAATCAGCAGTTCATAAGGCTTTTCATATTGCAGTGCGCAGGTTGCCTGTGGATAAACGCTTTCCAGCGTCTTTACTGCAAGCAGGGCACGTTCTTTTTTCGTCATAGATGCTTCTCCTTTGTTTCGTGTTCTACTACAATTGTCAGCAGCACCAGATCTTCTTGCCCGGTATTGACAATGCTGTGAGAAGAGCCTTTTCTGCAAATATGGCAGATACCAGCCGACAGCGGCTCTTCTGCACCGTCTGTTGTTGCCATGCCGCTGCCGGAAATCACATAGTTTATGTCATCGCTGGATGCATGCCGATGCAGCCCGATTGAACCGCCTGGATGAATGACACAGGGAATGATTTTTCCCTGCTTGTCTGCATACATTTTTGCTGTCATAGTACCAGTCCCGTGATTCATGCCGGGAATGGTAATCGGCTCTATCTGATTGAAATCAATTCGCATAAAATACACCTGCCTTCTGTCAAATGCGCTCCATCCGAAGAAGCGGCACCCAGTCGTCCTCCCATATTTTTTCACCAGTCAGACGAAACCCGTTTCTCTCATAAAATGCAATGCCCCGTGTATTGTATTCCAGTACCCAAAGAGCATCTGCATTCTTTTCCCACAAGGCAAACCGCAGCAATGCTGCACCGATTCCCTGACTCTGAAATTGGGGTTCGACAAACAGCTTCTCAACTTCTGCGCCGGAAATACGAATCATGCCTTTTACAACGCCGTCATCATACACATAGCTGTTTCGCAATTCTGCTGAGCCTTGAACATATGTTTTTGCCATATCCAGCACATTCAGTTCGCCGAAATAATAGGCATCATTCCGAAAAAAGGGATAGAAATTGACGCGGTAATTTATCACAATCATTTCTGCAATCCGTCCGGCATCCGTTTCCCTCGCCGGGCGAATCCATTGGTGTTCCGCCTGTCCTTTCTGCATTTTTCTTGTCTCCTTATCAGATGAAAATCCGTGTTTTACCGTTTCTGTTTAAGTTTCGATACCAGCGATGCTCTTTATACATGACATTCCGCAAACCAGCCGGAAGCGCCTTGTCATAAAGCCATAATACACCTCTTAATTTAAAGCAAGCCTTGCTGTGCCCTACATGCATTTGAACGAAATACACACGCGTATCAGGACCTTTAGAACCTGTCTTCACAAGCGTATACACGTGTCTTATGAAGACAGGTTCTTAATCTTAACCCAAACCAATCTGTTTTTCATTATACCATATTCTTTGAAAAAATGCAAAGAAAAAACAGACCATATCTCCATTTTTTCGGAAATATGATCTGTTTTCCATAATCAATACATGCAATTGCCGTTCTCAGCGCAGGTTGGTGTAGCCCATGAGGAATTCATCTACTTCCTTTGCAGCTTCCCGGCCTTCTCGGATTGCCCAAACCACCAGGGATTGACCACGATGCATATCTCCTGCGGTGAATACCTTATCCACACTGGTTTTATAGTGGCCAAGTTTGGTGGAAACATTGGTACGCGGTGTTACCTCCACGCCAAATGCATCTGTCACATAGGACTGTGCTCCCAGGAAACCGGCAGCAATCAGCACCAGATCCGCATCCAAAATCTGTTCACTGCCCGGAATTTCTTCCATCCGTCTGCGTCCGGTTTTCGGATCCTGTACCGATTGCAGCTTAATTGTTTCAACGGCACAAACGTGATTCTTATCGTTTTTGAGAAAGCGCTTTACAGTAGTCTGATAGATTCGCGGATCGTGTCCGAATACAGCAATGGCTTCTTCCTGGCCGTAGTCTGTCTTGCAGACACGAGGCCACTCCGGCCACGGATTGTTTTCCGCACGGCTGTCCGGCAGCTTAGGCATCATTTCCAGCTGAACCACAGACTTGCATCCATGCCGGATTGCCGTTCCCACACAGTCGTTTCCGGTATCACCGCCGCCGATGACAATGACATTCTTATATTTTGCACTGATGTAGTAACCATCCGACAGGTTGGAACTGATCAGGCTCTTTGTAGTTGCTTTCAGGAAATCCACTGCATAATAGATGCCATCTGCATCCCGTCCCTCTGCATTGATATTTCTCGGATTCGAGGAACCGCAGGCCAGGATTACAGCATCATATTCCTCCAGCAGCTGTTTTGCAGAAATATCCTTTCCCACATCCACACCTGTGCGGAATTCCACGCCCTCTTCCCGCATCATATCCACGCGGCGCTGTACGACAGTCTTTTCCAGCTTCATATTGGGGATACCGTACATCAGGAGGCCGCCCACACGGTCTTCCCGTTCCAATACTGTAACGTGGTGCCCGCGCTTGTTCAGCTGCAATGCAGCAGCCAGTCCGGACGGGCCGGAACCGACAACGGCCACACGCTTTCCGGTACGGACTTTCGGCGGATTGGCATGAATATAGCCAGTGGAAAAGGCATGCTCAATGATGGCATATTCATTTTCCTTAACTGTGACCGGATCACCATACAGGCCACATGTACAGGCTTTTTCACACAACGCCGGACATACACGAGACGTAAATTCCGGGAAACAGTTTGTCAGTAACAGACGGTCTGCGGCCTCATCCCAGAAACCGTTATAGACCATGTCGTTCCACTCCGGGCAAAGGTTATTCAGCGGACAGCCGGAAACCATTCCGAAGATGGGCTTTCCCGCCTGGCAGAACGGTACGCCGCAGTCCATGCAGCGTGCGCCCTGCTTCCGGCGATCCTCTTCGGATAACGGGGTATGAAATTCCCGATAGGTCTTGATTCGCTCCAGCGGTTCCTGACCAGCATTTTCTACTCTCTCATATTCGAGAAATCCAGTTGATTTTCCCATGACTGCGCCTCCTGTTAATTTCTCGTATTGGCATAAAATGCCTCAATCTGTGCTTCTTCCTGACTCATGCCTTCCTGACGGAATGCTGCAATGCTTTCCAGCATCTTGGCATAATCATGGGGCACAATCTTTTTAAAGTGCGGCAGATATTCTTCAAAGTCTGCCAGAATTTCCTTACCCAGTTCAGAATCTGTCCATGCCACATGCTCCTGAATCAGATCATGCAGCTGTGCAACATCTTCCTTCTTTGTTACGCCGCTGAATCCGACCAAAGCCTTGTTCAGCTTGGTGTACAAATCGTTTTCCCGATCCAGTACATAGGCAATACCGCCGCTCATACCGGCTGCAAAGTTCTTTCCGACTTCGCCCAGAATAACGGCACAGCCGCCGGTCATATATTCACAGCCGTGTTCGCCTACGCCTTCGACTACTACAGAAGCACCGGAGTTCCGGACACAGAACCGCTCGCCGGCTACACCATTGATAAAGGCCTTGCCGCTGGTTGCACCGAACAGTGCCACGTTGCCGATAATGATATTTTCATCTTCCTTAAACTTTGAACCCTTCGGCGGGAAAACAGCCAGCTTTCCGCCGGAAAGTCCCTTTCCGAAATAGTCATTACTGTCGCCTTCCAGTGCGAGTGTCAGCCCCTTCGGAATAAAGGCACCGAAGCTCTGGCCGCCTGCGCCCTCACAATGAATGACAAAGGTATCGTCTTCCAAGGTATTATAATATTTCCGGGTAATTTCTGCACCGAACAGCGTACCCAGTGCCCGGTTCAGGTTGCTGACGCTGATCTTAATTTCCTTTTTCTTTTTCTTAGCCAGCGCTTCCTTCATTTCCGGAATGATCACAGTTTCGTCAATGGTCTGATCCAGCTTGAAATCAAAGACATCTTCCGATACAAAATGCATCTTCACCGGACTGTTTTCTGCGGCATACGGATTGGACAAAATCCGGGACATATCGATCTTGCTCTCCCGTGTGCCCTCTGCATACTGCTTCTGTACCAGGAGATCAGAACGGCCTACCAGTTCATCCACTGTATGAATGCCCAGCTTAGCCATGTATTCCCGCATTTCCTGTGCGATAAACCGCATAAAGTTGATGACATACTCCGGCTTTCCGTGGAAACGCTTCCGCAATTCCGGATTCTGTGTTGCAACACCGGCCGGACACGTATCCAGGTTGCAGACACGCATCATGACACATCCCATGGTTACCAGCGGTGCTGTTGCAAATCCGAATTCTTCAGCGCCCAGCATAGCGGCAATTACAACATCACGGCCGGTCATCATCTTGCCGTCTGATTCAATGACAACCTTGGAACGCAGATTGTTCTGGATCAGAGTCTGGTGGGTTTCTGCCAGACCCAGTTCCCAGGGCAGACCGGCATTATGAATGGAGCTGCCCGGTGCTGCACCGGTACCGCCGTCATAACCGGAAATCAGAATAACACCTGCGCCTGCCTTGGCAACGCCGGCTGCAATAGTACCTACGCCGGCTTCTGATACCAGCTTTACGGAAATCCGCGCCTTCTTGTTGGCATTTTTCAGATCGTAAATCAGCTGTGCCAGGTCTTCGATAGAATAAATATCGTGATGCGGCGGCGGTGAAATCAACGCAACGCCCGGTGTGGAGTGTCTGGTTTTTGCAATCCACGGGTATACTTTCTTGGCCGGCAGATGGCCGCCTTCTCCCGGCTTTGCGCCCTGTGCCATTTTGATCTGAATTTCCTTGGCAGAAGTCAGATACTTGGAGGTTACGCCGAATCGGCCGGATGCCACCTGCTTGATGGCAGAACATTTATCCACAGCACTGCCTGCGGTCACAATACGCTCCAGGTCTTCGCCGCCCTCACCGCTATTGGATTTGCCGCCGATGCGGTTCATGGCAATTGCCATGCACTCATGGGCTTCCTGAGAAATGGAACCGTAGGACATCGCACCTGTTTTAAACCGGCGCATAATGGATTCTACGCTTTCCACTTCTTCTATGGGAATGCCGCCGTCTTCTGCAAACTTAAAGTCCAGCGTGCTGCGGAGCGTAATATGCCGATCTTCTGCATTGACACATGCAGAATACTGCTGGAACAAATTGTAATCATCTCTCCAGGTTGCCTGCTGCAGCAGATGAATGGTTTCCGGATTATACAGGTGGTCTTCCTGATTGCTCCGTTCCTTATGCCAACCCACACTGCTCAGGCCTTCATCCATGCCCAGACCGCTGGGGTCAAATGCACCTTCATGCATTTCCATGCACCGTTTTGCAATATCGCTCAGATCGATTCCGCCTACCCGGCTGACTGTATCCGGGAAATATTCCTCCATAACACTATCACTGATACCCAATGCTTCAAAAATCTTGGAGCCCTGGTAGGACTGAATGGTGGAAATGCCCATTTTGGAAGCAATCTTTACGATACCGGAAACCACTGCATCGATATATGCCTTGCTTGCCTGTGAATAATCCTTATCTACTAAGCCGCGGTTGATCATATCATAGAGGGAATCCAGTGCCAGATACGGGTTGACAGCGCTTGCGCCGAATCCCAGCAGTGTTGCAAAATGATGCACCTCACATGGCTCTGCTGTTTCGATAATCAAAGAAATTGCGGTGTTCTTTCTAGTGCGTACCAAATAGGTTTCCAGTGCAGCCACTGCCAGCAGGGACGGAATTGCCAGATGTTCCTGGTCTACGCCCCGGTCTGTCAGAATTAAAATGGTTGCGCCCTTTGCATGAGCATCCTCTGCCTGATGGTACAGATGCTCAATGGCATCGTGAAGCGAAACATCCTTGGTGTACAGCATGGAAATATCTGCTGTCTTTAGGCCTTCGATATTCATGCCTCTGATCTTCATCAGATCCAGGTTTGTTAAAATGGGGTTATTGACCTTCAGCACCCGGCAGTTCCGTTCGTCTTCCTCCAGAATATTGCCGGAAACGCCCAGATAAACTGTAGTATCTGTGATTACCGATTCCCGGATGGAGTCAATCGGCGGATTGGTTACCTGGGCAAACATTTGCTTGAAGTAATCAAACAGCGGCGGATTCTTCCGGGACATTGCCGGAATCGGTGTATCTGTACCCATTGCAGAAGTTGGCTCGCCGCCGTTCAGTGCCATGGGTACCATAACATGGTACAAAGACTCGTAGTTATAGCCAAAGGCGCGCTGTAACCGGAGCAGTTCCTTTCCGCCATAACGGAACGGGCGCTTATTCGGCACTTTCAGTTCACTGAGGCTGAACAGGTTGTGATCCAGCCATTCGCCGTACGGCTGGCGCTTCGCATAGTAATTCTTAATGGTATCATCATCAATGAGTGTACCCTTTTTGGTATCTACCAGAAGCATTTTTCCCGGATGCAGACGTTCCTTTTTAATGATCTTCTCAGCCGGAATGCCATCCAGTGCGCCTACCTCAGAAGAAAGAATCAGATAGCCGTCATTTGTGACATAATACCGGGAAGGGCGCAAACCGTTTCTGTCCAGAACAGCGCCCATCACATCGCCGTCTGAAAAGATGATAGAAGCAGGGCCGTCCCACGGTTCCATCATGGTAGCATAATACTGATAGAACGCACGCTTTTCCCGGCTCATTGTGGGAATATGCTGCCACGGCTCCGGAATCAGCATCATGACTGCCAGCGGCAGATCCATACCGGACATGGTCATAAATTCCAGCGTATTGTCCAGACGGGCAGAGTCAGAACCGCGGACATCCAGCATAGGGAGAATATCCTTCATACGGGCATCCAATGCCTTGCAGTGCAGGATGTTTTCCCGGCTCAGCATCTTGTCTACGTTACCAGTAATGGTATTGATCTCACCATTGTGTACCATCATGCGGTTCGGATGAGAACGCTGCCAGCTGGGGTTGGTATTGGTACTGAAACGGGAGTGCACAATACCGATTGCAGAATGATAATCCGGACTGTTCAGGTCATGGTAGAACAAGCGCAGCTGATTTACCAGGAACATGCCCTTGTATACAATGGTACGGCTGGAACAGGAAACCACATAGGTTTCGCTGTCCCGCTTCTCAAATACCATCCGTGCGATATACAGCTTCCGGTCAAATTCCAGACCCTTCTCACAGTCATCCGGTTTTTTAATAAATGCCTGCATAATGTGCGGCATGCTGTCCAGCGCTTTGGTCCCCAGCACATCCGGATTTACCGGCACTTCACGCCAGCCCAGGAATTCCAGATGTTCTTCCTTCAGCACGTCCTCAAAGGTCTGCATGGCCTTTTCATATTTTTCCTTAGTCTGCGGGAAGAAGAACATGGCAATTCCGTATTCCCGCTTTCCACCGATGGGAATTCCGGCTTCCTTTGCCACCTTTGAAAAATAGGTGTGGGAAATCTGAAGCAGAATGCCTACGCCGTCACCGGTTTTACCCTCTGCATCTTTTCCGGCTCTGTGTTCCAGCGTTTCTACAATTCGCAGTGCACTGTCTACGACTTTTCGATCTGTTTCACCGCTCATATTCACAACAGCACCGATTCCGCAGTTTTCATGTTCAAAACGCGGATCATACAAACCGCTTTTTGCAAACGGTTCCTGATTTCTGTAATTATCCATGGTCACTTCTCCCTTTGTGTACAGAACCTTTCCGATTGATTTTTCCGAAAATGCTCTTCATTTTGCCAGTTGAGTTTGGGATGAAAAACAAAAAAGTGCCCACAAAGCAGAATTCAAAAGAAATCCTGTCTCTGTGAGCACCGTTGCCCTTCCATCATGGACTCCATACCGAGCCTTTTTTAATATGCTCTTATTATACTCTATTTTTTCCCCGTTGTCAATAGCAAATGTTCAGTTTTTTTGAAAAAAACAAGTTTATTCCGGAAAAGCATTTTTCAAAAATAAGATTTTCGGTTTTATTTCTTCAAAAAGCATATCACGTATTGTTTTATAAAGTTTTCCGGTGAAACACCAGCTTCTTATTAAGTCAAACAAGATGAACAAAAAATATTTGAAGCACTTTTCCAAAAATACATGCCCTACGCCTTGAAGTGATAGCCTGCACTCCACATGGCTTCGATATAATGCGGCTGCGATGGATTTTCTTCGATTTTTTCCCGAATTCTTTAAGATATCAGATATTTTCAGCGGTGTGATACAATTTGGAATGTGACAAATCCTCTGTGCTGCAAAGAAACTCCTTCGACTGCTCCACCAGAACCGGAATAATCAGCATTAGAATATTGGAAAGAAACAAATGTTTTTTTGATTGTCACAGTCAATTTTCCCATTCCCAAAAATGTTCTCACAGGTATACAGCAATTCGCTTTGCCCGTGAGAACATTTCATTTCAGCTTATTCATACAGAAATCCTGTTTCCAAAAAGAAACTTCGAATTGCTGCTAAAGACGCATTTTTATTCTGTTGTCTGTTCCTGCTTCTTTTCCTTTTCCGACTTTTCAGACACCATTTTCAAGAGCTGCATTCCCCAGATAACTGCGCCGCCGATCAGGAAAAACAGAATGCTGAATGTATGCACAGAAAGGGCATCCTGAGGGGTATTCAGTGTGGTCGGCCCCATGGTAATTGCATACAGAGACCCCAGCATCAAACCAAGAATCAGGAAAACGGTTGCCGCTCTGTGCTTTTCCAGGGCAGAGCGAATGATTTTGATAATTGCAACAATGCCTGTCAGCACGCCTATTCCAAAAACAATTACAATCGGGAGCGAGTGGAACTGCAGGTGCAGAATATCCTTAATTGCTGTAATAATCGGCAGGTAGATTCCAAAGATCAGGAGCAGTGTGGAACCGGAAATTCCCGGCAGAATCATAGCACAGATTGCCACTGCACCACAGACAAAGACATAGAGATACATGGCGATTCCCGGATGGCTCAGATCCATTCCGCTTCCGCCACCTACCGGATTAAAGTATGTGATCGCAGAGACCAGGGCAATTCCAATAAGCACAAAAAAGATTCTGCTGAGCTTTTCCTTCAGACAGGTTTTCTCTTCCATAATGACAATGGGAATTGCAAAGACAATAAATCCCATAAACAAGGAGGAAATTTGATAAATATGCGTTTCAAATACATTGGCGAGTATCAGCACAGCAAGACAGAAACCAATCGCCCATCCAATCATAAGCTTGATCAGATATTTTACGGCGGCAATACGTTTTTCCTTCGTGCCGGAAATCAGATCATCCAGCGAGTCTACAAAGCAGTCATAAAATCCCAGCAGAAATGCAATCGTTCCGCCGGACACTCCCGGAACGCTATCCGCCAGCGCCATGCAGAAGCCGTGAATGAATGTAATGATTTTTTTCATAAGTCAATTGCTCCTTTACCATTTGCTTTTTTCTCATAATACATCAGAATATTCAAAGAAGCAGAAACCGTTATGCAATAAAAGATAAAGCAATGTTAAACTGTTTTTAAACCACGAACTGGAATACTGTGCTGTCTCCCACCGGGTTTCATCCGCTTTCCTTTCCCATGGATTCGTTTTCGCTTGTTCTCTGCGGCATCATGAATTTGGTCGAATGTCTTACTATGAAAAAAACTCCCGAAACTGTTTAGGTTTCGGGAGTTATTGGCGGACAGGGAGGGATTCGAACCCTCGATACGCTATTAACGTATACACGAGTTCCAGTCGTGCGCCTTAGACCAGCTCAACCACCTGTCCATTTTCTATGCTTCCTGCAGTTTGAGGAAGTGGTGCGAGTGACGGGACTTGAACCCGTACGCCGAAGCACACGCCCCTCAAACGTGCCTGTCTGCCAATTCCAGCACACTCGCTTCATGTTTTTTCATGTGTCGCATTCAGCTTTATTATTATAGCAGAAAAACAAGCCCTTGTCAACACTTGAAATCACTTATTTTGTTTATTTTTCGTAAATATAACGTGAATCCTGGCGAAAACAGCATTTTTCTACTGCACATGCAAAAAGGCAGACCCTGCCGGAGCGTTCCGCACAGAGTCTGCCTATGAAATCTTTTAGGCAATA